>DATJSH010000174.1:0-3269 GCA_035504235.1 Allostellaceae bacterium
ACGCAACCTCATGGCCAGTCCCGTAATTACCGTCACCGAGAATACGGGGCTCCCGGAAATCGCCAGGCTGCTGATTTCTCACCACATCAAGCGGGTTCCGGTAGTTCGCGATGGCCGCATCGTCGGGATTGTAAGTCGCGCCGATCTGGTGCGAGCGCTGGCGGCCGAAGCATAAAGGTCGCTGAACGCGGCCTAAGGAGCCGTCAATGTCGATGAGCCGTTTTTGGGTCGCACTCACCTCGCCTACTCCGCAGCGTCGATCATCTACGACAAATTCTCCAGGAAGCGCAGGCAATTGTCGATGGCGCGCTGGCGGCGACCGCTAGCGGCGGGAGATGACGGCGGAAGATACGTTCGAAGGAGCGGAGCGAAGATGAGCGAGCGAACGCGGGTCAGTCATCCCAAGGAAGCTCCCTTATCGACTGACGTCGAGGGTTTCGATGACCTTGCCGAGCTTGCCCTCGATATGCGTTCCTCGTGGAACCACGCGACGGACCGGATCTGGCGCCAATTGGACCCGGTGCTGTGGGAGCTCACGCACAATCCTTGGGTTGTGCTGCAGACCGTCTCGCCGGAAAAGTTGCGACGTGATCTCGCAGAGGCGACATTCCGCGAAGACGTCGACGATCTGCTAAAAGCGAGGCGCGCCACGGCCGAAGCGCCGGCCTGGTTTCAGCAAACGCACCCGCAATCTGCGTTGAGCCGGGTGGCCTATTTCAGCATGGAATTCATGCTGAGCGAGGCCCTGCCGATTTATTCGGGCGGGCTTGGCAATGTAGCGGGCGATCAGCTCAAGGCAGCCGGCGACCTCGGCGTTCCGGTGGTCGGCGTGGGACTGCTTTATCAGCAAGGCTACTTTCGCCAGGTGATCGACGAGAACGGGGCGCAGCAGGCCCTCTACCCGTATAACGATCCTGGGCAGCTGCCGATCACGCCATTACGCAACGCTGAGGGCGAGTGGTTGCGCCTGCAGCTCGACTTGCCGGGCTACCCGATCTGGCTGCGCGCCTGGCAGGTTCAGGTCGGTAGGCTCAAGCTCTACCTCTTGGACAGCAATGACGCTGCGAACTTTCCCGCGTATCGCGGGATTACCAGCGAGCTCTATGGCGGCGGGCCATATCTGCGCCTGATGCAGGAGCTGATCCTGGGGATCGGCGGGTGGCGGCTGCTCGCCGCGCTCGGTATCGAGCCTGAGGTCTGCCACCTCAATGAGGGCCATGCAGCACTCGCCGTGCTGGAACGTGCGCGCAGTTTCATGGAGGCGAGCGGGCAGTCCTTCGAGGTCGCGCTGACCACCACGCGAGCGGGCAATCTCTTCACCACCCACACCGCGGTGGCAGCCGGCTTCGATCGGTTCGATCCGGGCCTGATTGAGCAATACCTTGGAGCTTACGCCCAGCAGAAGCTCGGCATAACGCCCCAGAATTTGCTCGCGCTCGGTCGCCAGAACCCTGACGACCCGACGGAACCCTTCAACATGGCTTATCTGGCGATCCGCGGCAGCGGCGCCGTGAATGGCGTGAGCCGACTGCATGGCAAGGTAAGCCGGGGACTTTTCCAGTCTCTCTTTCCGCGCTGGCCAGTGGATGACGTCCCCGTCGGGCACGTGACGAATGGCATTCATGTGCCGAGTTGGGATTCGGCGGCCGCGGACGATCTGTGGACCGATGCCTGTGGCAAGGATCGTTGGCGGGGCGCCACAGAAACGCTTGAGCAGGATATTCGCAAGGTCTCCGATACCGCTCTCTGGCAGTTTCGCACGGCCGCCAGAACGGCGCTCGTTGAATACGCGCGCGAACGCTTGTCGAAGCAGCTCGCCGCTTCCGGCGGGGCGCCGGAAGCAGTTGAGAGGGCAAAACAATTATTCGATCCGAATATCTTGACTTTAGGTTTCGCTCGCCGCTTCGCAACTTACAAAAGACCGAACCTGCTGCTGCACGACCGTGAGCGGCTGCTGCGGCTATTGACCAACCCTCAGCGGCCGATGCAGCTCATCATGGCTGGCAAGGCTCATCCCGCAGATCAGGCGGGCCAAGCCGAGATTCGGGAATGGACACATTTCATTCGGCAACCCGAAGTGCGCCGCCACGCGATCTTCCTCGCCGACTACGACATGCTCTTGACTGAACAACTCGTGCAAGGGGTGGATGTCTGGCTCAACACGCCGCGCCGGCCCTGGGAAGCGAGCGGAACCAGCGGTATGAAGGTGCTCGTCAATGGCGGTATCAATTTGTCGGAATTGGACGGTTGGTGGGCCGAAGCCTACGCCCCGGACGTGGGGTGGGCGCTCGGGGATGGACAAGAGCACGGCGACGATCCGGCGTGGGATGCGGCCGAAGCCGAGGCACTCTACGATCGGCTCGAGCGCGATGTAATCCCTGAGTTTTATACTCACAACGAACTGGGCGTCCCCGCCGGCTGGGTAAGGCGCATGCGAGAAAGCATGGCGCAGCTAACGCCGCGCTTTTCCACCAACCGCACTGTGCGCGAATACACCGAGCGCTACTATCTACCCGCCGCCACCAACTACAGTGAGCGGGCCGCCAATAAAGGGAAGATCGGCGCCGATATCGTGAACTGGCAGCATGCGGTGGCGCAGCAATGGGCGGCCATGCGTTTCGGTGCGGTGACTCTGGAAACCCACGGCGATGAGCACGCTATCGAGGTCGAGGTCTATCTCGACGACGTCGATCCGGAAGCGGTCCGGATCGAGCTCTACGCCGACGGCATCGATGGTGGTCCGCCGGTGCGACAACAGATGGAGCGCATTCGCGATCTGCCGGGCGCGCCGGGCGGCTTCGTTTTCAGGGGCGGCGTCTATTCCGGCCGGCCACCAACGGATTATACGGCCAGGGCGATACCCCGTCGGGACCGGGTCGCGACGCCGCTCGAAGACGCTCACATTCTGTGGCAGCGATGAAGCAGCCGATGGCCGAAAAGGAGAATTGACCATGGAGACGAAGACGCTCTCTCCTGAGCTTCTCCAGAAGATGGATGCTTACTGGCGGGCGGCAAACTACCTGTCCGTCGGCCAGATCTATCTCTATGACAATCCCTTGCTAAAGCGGCCGCTGACGCTCGCGGACGTCAAGCACATGCTTTTGGGGCATTGGGGCACAACGCCTGGGCAGAACTTCATTTATGTGCATCTGAACCGGATCATCAAAAAATACGACCTGGACATGATTTACGTCTCGGGTCCCGGTCACGGCGGCCCAGCGATTGTGGGCAACACCTATCTCGAGGGTACTTACAGCGAGGTCTATCCC
>DATJSH010000175.1:0-10637 GCA_035504235.1 Allostellaceae bacterium
GTGACCGCACCGCAACCCGGGCCGCCCTCGTACACCATCACCAGCACGCATGACGGCGTCACCACCACCACGACGCGGATCGTGCCGTTGCCGGCGACGCCAATGGCCGAGGCAGCGGTAGCGCCGGAGCCGAAGGCGCCCGAGACGAAGCTCACCGCGGCGCCGGCAACACAGATCGCCTCGGCGGCTCCATCCGCTCCGGTTGAAACCAAGCTCGCCGAGGTCAAGCCGATTGAGGTCAAGCCGGCGGCGGCATCGACCCCGCCCAAAGCCGCAGCAACTCCGGTGAGTTTCAGCGAACCGGCCGCGCCAGCCAAGCCGGCATCCTTTGCGGCGATAGCGGCGACATCGTTTGCGCCGCCGCCCGATAAGCAGCCGGCAGCGGCGAGAGCGCAACCTGCCGACCCGAAGGCCGCGGCGGCCTTCGTTTCCGGCTTTCTCAGCGAGGCGTTCCGCATCGCCAAGTCCGATGGCACCTCGCTGCAGCGCCGTGCGCGGCTCGCCGAGCTGTTCGCCGGCCACATGGATGTGAAGCGCATCGCCGGCTACACCACCGGCGACGAGCTCAGCGGGGCGTCGAGCGACATTCAGCAGCGCTTCCGCGCCATCCTCGTCAGCTATCTGGTCGAGACCTATTACCCGCAGCTGGAACTGGCGTCCGACCCGTCGGTCACTGTCGACACCGTGCCGTCCGAGCCGCTACCAGACGGCACCGGCGTGGTATGGACGATCTTCACCAAAGGGACTTTCGGGTCGCAATCGGTGAAGTGGCACCTGGTGAAGGAGGACGGTCACTACCGAATCATCGATATCTTCAGCGCCGGGGCGAGCCTCGTTCAGATGGAACGCGACACCTTCCTGTCGGTGATGCGCAAGGGCGGGCTCAACGAGCTGATGGCAAAGCTTGACGCGCGCACCAAGGAACTGGCGAGCGCCGCGACCGAGTAGGTCTTAGCCCCTCTCCCGCTTGCGGCAGAGGGGTTTTCTCAGGCAAGCGTGTTGCTTCTACTGGTGAGCGGGTCAGAACGTCTCGACCCAGGGCCGCATCTCGACCTCGAGCGACCAGGCGCTGCGCGGCTGGCGCAAAATTTCGACATAGGTCTGCGCGATATCGTCGGGATTGAGGGTGCTGTCGGGCCGGTTGGGCGGGTCGAGCCGGCCCCGCGCCTCGCTGCGCACCCCGCCGTCGATGATGAAATGCGCGACATGGATGCCCTTCGGCCCCAATTCGCGCGCGGTGCTCTGCGCGAGGCCGCGCAGGGCGAACTTGCCCATCGCAAAGGCGGCGGAGAGCGGGTAGCCCTTGATGCTGGCGCTGGCGCCGGTCAGGAGGATCGCGCCCTGGCCGCGCGGGATCATGCGCCGCGCCGCCTGCTGCACGACGAGAAAAGCGCCAAAGGCGGAAATCTCCACCGCCTTGCGCACCGCTTCGGGGTCGATCTCGGCAACCGAGCCGGGCGCGCGGGCGCTGGGGTTGTAGAGCACGACATCCGGCTCGCCGATGCGCGCGTCGGCCGCCGCGAAGAGATGCGCGACCGCCGCCGGGTCGGTGGCGTCGACCGCGAAGCGCTCGGCGCCGATCTCGCCGGCGAGGGCGCCGAGCTTGTCGATGTTGCGCGCGGCGAGGCCGATTTTGAGCCCCGCCGCGGCGAAGGCGCGGGCGGCCGAAGCGCTGATGCCAGGACCAGCGCCGACGATCAGCGCGGTGCGATAGGGGATGGCGGCCATGGGATTCTCCTTTGGGTGAAGTCAGTGAGCGTCGGCGGGTGGGGTCGCGGGCGGCGCGACCTTGCGCAGCAGCGGGACAAAAGCGGTCGCGACGATAAACGCGACCATGATCGCCTGAAACGCATCGGAATAGGCAAGGGTCGAGGCCTCGCGGTAGGCAAGCTGCCAAAGCTGTTTCACCGCGGCGAGGTGGCCGGGATCGGCGGCGCCCAGCGTCGCGGCATAGCGGTGCGACATATCCTGGACAAAATTCGTCATCGCGTGGTTCGACGGCGTCAGGCGCGAGGCGATGTCGTTGAAATGCTCGTTGGTGCGGACGTTGAGGATCGCGCCGCACACCGCGATGCCGACCGCGCCACCCATGTTGCGCATCATATTGAAAAGGCCGCTGGCGTATTTGAGCCGCGCCATCGGCAGGCTGCCGAGTCCGAGTGTCACTGACGGCCCGACCGCGAAGACCTGCGGGAAGCCGCGCAGCAGCTGCGGTATCAGCAGCTGATCCGAGCCCCAATCGTGGGTGATGAAGCTGAAGTACCACATCGAGAGGCCGAACGAGGCGAGGCCGAACATCATCAACCAGCGCAGATCGACCCCCTTGCGGCCGAGCGTCACGTATACCGGCACGCCAATGAGCGAGGCGGCGCCGGTCGAGAAGATCGCCAGACCCGTCTGCCACGCGCTGAACCCGCGCACATATCCAAGGAACAGCGGCGTCAGGTAGATCGTCGAGAAAATGCCGATGCCGGTCACGAACGACAGAAAACAGCCGACCGCGAAGTTGCGGTTGGTGAAGGCGCGCAGATCGACCACCGGGTTCGCAAAGGTCAGGCTGCGCGCGATGAAAAGGGCGCCCGAAATGCCGGCGATCCAGGCGCATTGGGTGATGGTGCGGTCGTCGAACCAGTTCCAGCGCGCGCCTTCCTCGAGGACATATTCGAGATTGCCGAGGCAGATCGCCATTAACGCCATGCCGGCATAGTCGGCGCCCTTGAGCAGCGACAGATCGGGCTTGTCGATATCGACGAGAAACGCCACCCCGATCGCCACGGCAATGCCGGGGATGAGGTTGATGTAGAAGAGCCAGTGCCAGTCGAGCGTGTCGGTGATCCAGCCGCCGATCACCGGCCCCAAGGTCGGGGCGATCGAGGCGATGGTGCCGACCACGGCGGCGGCGTATATCCGCTTCTGGCCCTCGAAATAATGAAAGGACGAGGTGAAGACGGTCGGGATCATCGACGCGCCGAGCATCCCTTGCAGCGCGCGGAAGACGATCATGCTGTCGATGTTCCAGGCGATGCCGCAGAGCATGCTGGCGACGGTGAAACCGATGGCCGAGGCGGCGAACAGCCAGCGGGTCGAAAAGACGCGGGTGAGCCAGCCGGAAAGCGGGATGACGATGATCTCGGCGATGAGATAGGCAGTCTGCACCCAGCTGATGTCGTCCTGCGCCGCCGACAGGCCGCCGCCGATCTGCTGCAGCGAGGCGGCGACGATCTGGATGTCCAAAAGCGCCACGAACATCCCGACGCACATCACCGCGAACGGGATGACGGAACGGGTGGCGGCGCTCATCTGCCTACTCCTGTGCCGATTCCGGCGCGCGCTCAACTCCATCGGGGGCACGGGTGTCGATGGTCGCCGTCACCGACAGGCCCGGCCGCAGCAGGCCGAGCGTGCCGGCGCCGTCGGCGATGGCGATGCGCACCGGCACGCGCTGGACGATCTTGGTGAAGTTGCCGGTGGCGTTCTCGGGCGGGATGACCGCGAAGGTCGACCCGGTCGCCGGGGCAAGGCTGACCACATGGCCGGTGAAGCTGCGGCCGGGGAGCACATCGGCGACGATCGTCACCGGCTGGCCGGCGCGCATGCGAGCGAGCTGGTCTTCCTTGAAATTGGCGTCGACCCAAAGCCCGTGCGCCGGGACGATGGACAAGAGGTCGGTGCCGGTCGTCGCATAGGCGCCGACCTGCGCACCGCGAGCGCCGACATAGCCGTCGATCGGCGCGCGGATTTCGGTGTAGCCGAGGTTGAGCCGCGCGGTGTCGAGATCCGCCTGGGCCTGGGCGAGATCGGCCTTCGCCTCGGCGATCTGGGTGTCGATGACCGCGAGCTTCTGCTTGGCGGCGGTGAGCGTCGCCTCGCTGGCGGCGACATCGGCCTGGGCGCGGCGGTCCGCCGAGGCGGCGCGCTGATCGTTTTGCACCGTGCCGAAGGTGGTCGCCGCGAGCGCGCGGTAGCGTTGCGCGTCCTCGCCGGCGAATTGCGCACCGGCCTTGGCGGCGGCGAGGTTGGCGCCGGCCTGCTCGATCATCGACTGCTGCAGCTCGTATTGCGCGCGCAAATTGGCGAGCGTCGCCTGCTGCTTGTCGACGGTCGCCGCGGCGTGGGCGAGCGCGGCCTTGTAGTCGCGGTCGTCGAGCGTGACCAGCAGCTGTCCGGCGGTGACATACTGGTTGTCGGCGACGAGAATCCGCGACACGAAGCCCGGCACATGCGGCGCCAGCGCGGTGACATTGCCGCTGACATAGGCGTCATCGGTCGATTCGACAAAGCGGCCGGTCGTCCACCAGTAGCGGCCGAACCCGGCCACGACGGCGACGATCAGCAAGGCGAGCGCGGCCAGCAGCAATTGCTTGCGGCTGAGGCGAAGGCGGACGCGGCCCGGCAGGGCGACCGCCTCGCGCGATTCGGCGACATCGGCCATGGGGCTAGACATTCGCGGGCTCCTTGGGAGCGGGCGCAGCGTCGGACGAGCGCGCTGCCGACGTCGCGAGGCGGCGACGGGTGCGCTCGTCGGCCGCGGGGCCGGCGACGGTACGGTAGGGGTATTCGGTGACGGAACGGCCGGTGACCGGATCGACAAGAACGGGATCGACCTCGCGGCCGGTCTCGCCGTCGATCAGTACGACGCTCTTGCCGTCCGGGGCGTAATGCCGATTGCCCCAGGCCAGCATCGCCAGCACCACCGAACGGAAATCGCGTCCCTTTTCGGTCAGCACATATTCCTCGCGCGGCGGGTGATCCTGATAGCGCTGCCGCCGCAAAAGCCCGTCCTCGACCAGCGCCGCGAGCCGGCGCGAGAGGATGTTTGGCGCGATATCGAGGCTCTTCTGGAACTCGTCGAAACGGGTCAGGCCGTGAAAGGCGTCGCGCAAGATAAGGATCGTCCACCAGTCGCCGACCCGCTCCAACGTGCGGGCCACCGGGCATGACATCTCGCCAAAGCTTTTGTGCTGCATGACGGCAATCCCCTAACTTGCACAAAGCAAGTAACTATCATTATGCAAGCCGTCAAGGGGCGGACGTAAAAAAGTGCCCCCGCCCCGTTTTCGGGGAGAGGGAGGTGACGGAATCGAAGCGCAAGAAGCGGATATCGACGGTGCGAGCCCGCGGGATAGAGACGCGCCTCGAAAGGCGGTTGCGCCTTTAGCACCGAGGATCAAGGAGGATCAAAAGATGTCACGCGAAAGCGACAACAAGGCGATTGTCGGCCGCTGGTTCGAGGGATTCTGGGGCAATCCGTGGAACCCACTGATCATCGACGAGCTCGCGGCGCCGGATATGCTGCTGCAATATTCGCTGCACAAGCCGCGGCGCGGGCGCGCTGATGTGCGCGCCTTTATGGAAGGGTTCCGCGCGGCGTTCCCCGACCTCAATTTCTGGGGCGCGGCGGAACTGATCGCCGA
Organism: Allostellaceae bacterium; assembly: GCA_035504235.1. Lineage (GTDB taxonomy): Bacteria > Pseudomonadota > Alphaproteobacteria > ATCC43930 > CGMCC-115725 > DATARH01. Next base: position 5,415 of record DATJSH010000175.1, read on the forward strand.
GGGCGATCATGTCGTCGGGCGCTGGGAAGGCGGCGGGACGCATACTGGCCCGGCCTTTGACGATTTCCCCTTCGGCGCATTGCCGGCAGGGTCGGGCCGCAAGATGCGGTTCACGGGCACGACCGTGCTGCGCGTCGAGAACGGCATGATCGCCGAGGAAATCGGCCTCGACGACGGCGTCACCGCGCTGCAACAGCTCGGGTTGCTGAAGGCGGCGTAAGCGAGGAAGCTTCTCCCTCTCCCCGCGTGCGGGGAGAGGGCCGGGGTGAGGGGCGGCCGTAAGCGGGAACCCTGCCCCTCACCCGCCTCCAAGCTTCGCTTGCCGGCACCCTCTCCCCATTCAATGGGGAGAGGGAATAAACTCAGAACCCTTCGATCCCCATCAGCTTGTGCAGCGTGCCGCCGAGGATCGCGATCTTGTCGGCGTCGGTGATGTCGGGGATCGACAGGATGTGATCGACCGGCGCGGTGTTCCACGGGAACGGATAATCGGTGCCCATCACCACGTTCTCGACGCCCATTTCGTTGATCAAATGCTTCACCGCCTCGCCGGTGAACATGATGGTGTCGGCCATGATCTGGCCGTTGCGCAAATAATGCGTCGGCTTGTGCTTCGGCGGGGTGCCGACGCGGTTGGGGAAGACGCGGAGCACCGCGTCGGAGCGATGCGCGTAGCTGGCGAGGAAGCCGGCACCGTGCGCCCCGCAAATCTTGAGGCCGGGGAAGCGGTCGAGCGTCCCCTCGAAGATCAGATGCGACAGCGCGATCGTGGTTTCGAGCGGATTGCCGATCGTATTGGTGAGAAGCCCGTTGCCCGCGAGGCGGCCGCTCGGCTCAAGCTCGCGCGTGCCGAGCGGGTGCATAAAGACCAATACCCCCAACTCTTCGCATTTCTGCCAGAACGGATGAAATTTCGGGTCAGCGAGGTCCTGGCCGGCGCATGAGCCGGCGACTCCGACCCCCTTCATGCCGAGACGCTTCACCGCATGCTCGATTTGGCTAGCGGCGAGGTCGGGGAATTGCAGCGCCGCGGTGGCGAAGGCGACAAAGCGGTCCGGGTGGCTGGCGCAGAACCCGGCGAGCTGCTCGTTCTGGATTTTGATGAGCTCTTCGGCGGCGTCGCGCTCGGCGCGATACCAATAAGGATTGATGCTCAGCGCCTCGACGTCGACGCCCGACTTGTCCATGTGCGCGAGGCGCTCGCCGACATTCGACCACAGGAGGCCCGGCGCCTCGAGCGGATGGTTGATGACCTTGGCCGCGTCGGGGACGATGCAATGCGCGTGGACATCGACGGTCTTGATGCGCTTGCCGGCGATGACGACCTCCCAGCGCTTATGCGCCTGGGCGTGGCCCGGCGCGTGGCCCGAGCCGCCGCCGGCACTTGCCGCGGCGCCGCCGCTGATCTCACAGCCGGTGAAGACGAGACCGCCCGACATCTCTGAACCGATCGGCATGGGGTTCCTCCCTGATTGAACACGTGAGCTGGGCGGAACCTACTCGGGCTTGACGCCGCGCGCCAAACCGAATCTGCTCCCTCGCGTGCCATCGCGGAGGAGGAAACCATGGCTTTCGAAATCGGTCATGTGCACCTGAAGAGCATCGACCCGCAAAAGACCGCGGCCTATTACATCGACAATTTCGGCGGCAGGCTTCTGGCGGAAATTCCGGGGCGCGGCGTTCGCGTCGACCTGCACGGGGTGCAACTCAACATCACGGTCAAGATCGACAGCCAGAACCACCCGCAATTCCTCGGCATCGAGCACCTCGCGGTGCAGACCGACGACTACGCCGGCACCATGGCGAAGGCGCGCAAGAATGGGGTCAAGGTGCTCGAGGAACTCAACAATAACGGCCGCCACGTCGCCTTTCTCGAAGCCCCAGACGGCGCACAGTTCGAGCTGATCGAGAAGGTGTGAGGCCGTTGCTCTACTCCCTCTCCCCGCCCGCGGGGAGAGGGCCGGGGTGAGGGGCAAAATTGCGCGGAAGCCTGCCGCATCAGACGAACCGTGCACGGGTGCTCCGGTCATCCTTGACGGATGCCGAAGCGCGCCTGTGGCATCGCCTGCGCGACCGCCGACTGGGCGGTTTCAAGTTTGTTCGACAAGCCCCAATCGGGCGTTACTACGTCGACTTTCTCTGTCGCGAGGCTCGCCTCGTGGTGGAAATTGATGGCAGCCAACACGTTGAAAATTTGCAGGACCGCGAACGGGATCAGGAGTTAGCAGCCCTCGGCTATCGCGTGCTGAGGGTGTGGAACAATGACATTTCGAACCGCCTCGAAACGTGCTCGAGATGCTGACGTCCGAACTTGCGGCTGCCCCTCACCCGCCTCGCTGACGCTCGGCACCCTCTCCCCGCAGGCGCAGGCGGGGAGAGGGTTATTTCCCTAAAAACGCCAGCAGCAATTCGGTCACCGCATCGGGCTGTTCCTGCTGCACCCAGTGGCCGGCGCCGTCGAGCAGATGGACGCCGGTCATCTTCGTGCACGACGTGCCGTTCATCCGCTCGACCGCGCCGGGGCGCTGGTAAACGCCCCAATCGGAGGTGCCGGAGATGAAGATCGACGGCACGTCGATCGTGCGGCCCGAGAACAGCTGAAGCTCGGCCTCATAAGCGCCGCCGGTGCGCGAGCGGTACCAGTTGAGCCCGCCCTGAAAGCCGTTGCGCCGGTATTCCTCGGCGTAGACCGCAAGCTCGTTGTCCGGAAGCCAACGGCAGGCGGCGATCTCGGCCGGTGACGGCATCTCCTTCGCGACCGCGGCGGGCATGTCGTCGGCCAGATCCATGATGTAATAGGTCGGCATCCGGGCAAGCTCTTCGGCACTCCAGCCGGCGAGCTTGTGCGGCTTGTTGGCTTTCCAGTCGGCGCTCTTGTGGTGGTAATAGGCGCGCAGGAAGTCATGGACACCCTGTTTGCAGTACCACATCGCGGCGTTGGCCGGCCTGGTCGAATACCACCATTGGTAATGCTTGCGCGGGCGGGGCAGCGCCGCGAGCGCCTCGTGGATGGTCGGGCTGGGCGGCGGCTCCGGGGACTTGCCGTCAATCCCGAACGGTAGCGCCGGCGGGCCCTCGAACGGGGCGCTCATCAGCGCGAGGCTGGCGAACACGTCCGGGCGCACCAGCGCGCACCAAGCGGCGACCGAGGCGCCGAAATCATGGCCGATGACCCCCGCCGTCTCGCGGACGCCGAGCGCGGCGACCAGGCCCAGCGCATCGCGCACCGCATTCAACAGGCGGAACGGCGCGAGGTCGTCGTCGTAATTGGCGCTCCACCCGGTGGTGCGACCGTAGCCACGCTGATCGGGCGCGACGACGTAATACCCGGCCTTGGCGAGCGCCGGCATGATCTTGCGCCAGGAATAAGCGATCTCCGGGAAGCCGTGCAGCAGCAACAGGCACGGCCCGCCGGGTTCGCCGGCTTCGAGAATGTGGATGCGCAGGCCGTTGACCCGCTCGACAAAGCGCGAGCGGATCCCGGCGGGGAGAACGCCAGGGTCGAGCGGCGGCAGATCGGGCATGGTCGGCTCCGGACGCGAATGGTCCGGCGAGGCTATGACCGGCATCGCGCCCGGTCAAATCGCACCGCATTGCCACTGGCACTAATTTATTAATCGCTACAGACCAGGTGGCGATCAATCAGAAGCCTAAAGGTCTGAAGTCACCTCTCAACCTGAAAATGAAAACTTTCCGAAACAGATAATCGGATAATTGAATTCGCAAAATCGCCATAATACGGGCCAGGAACCAATACGATTTTATTCTGTTTGGTGCGTACAACCAGTCTAGGAGAACATCAGTGAAAATACAGATTGCACTCGCCGGGGCGATGCTCTTCGCCACAGCGCTGCCGGCGCTCGCCGACAGCAGCTATTTCATCGTTAGCGGTCCAGACCATCACTGCCGCATCGTCGACCAGCGCCCGACCGAAAAGGACGTGACCGTGGTCAACCCTGACGGCTCGACCTACACCACGCGTACCGAGGCGATGAACGCGATGAAGACCGTCAAGGTCTGCGAGTAAGTCGCATCCTACAAAAGGAAACGCCCTCCGTCCGGATGCCGGACGGAGGGCGTTTTAGGGTGCGCCTCGGTTAGGCGATGACCAGGTCGGGCACCATCTCGATGCCCTTGGTCTCCGGGCCGACCAGCAGCGCGACGGTGAAATTCACCAAGCCGAATAGCGCGCCGATCAGCATCGGGATGGCGAAGCCGAGGTTCCAGCCCGGGCTGGTCGCAAAGTAGGTCAGGATCGGCGGCACCAGCCCGCCGGCGATCGCGCCGACATGGTAGCTGAAGGCCGACGCGGTGGCGCGCACCTCGGTCGGATAGCGCTCATTGAGGTACGCAGGGATCTGCCCGTACATCCCACCACCGGCGAACAAGCCGATCGCGACGAAGCCGCCGACGATCACCAGTGTGTTCGAGGACAGCAGATAGATCGGCAGAATGCCCATCGAGATCACCGCGGGGATGATCATCGCCCAGCGCCGGCCAAAGCGGTCGGAGAAGACCCCCCAGCTCGAACTGGCCAAGAACACCAGGATATTCGCCAGCATGATCGGAGTCGCGATCAGCGCGGTCGAAAGACCCAGATCCTTTTGCAGATGGGTCGCGAACAGCGCGTTGATCGAGTAGTAGGCGACAAACCCGGCGCATTGGAACCAGCAGGCGTTCATCACATTGCCGATGATGCCGCGGCGGAAGATCGCCGCCAGCGGCGCCCTGACTTCCCGCTTTTGCGCTTTTTGCAGCTTCTGGTTCTCGACCCAGACCTCCGGCTCCTTGACGAAGAAGCGGACATAGACGATCGCCAGCGCCGGGGCGATGCCGATCCACAGCATGCCGCGCCAGCCGAAGCGGTCGAAAAGCAGCCAGTAGCAGGCACTCGACAACAGGAAGCCAAGGCCCCACGAGCCCTGCAGCACGCCGCTCATGAAGCCGCGCGAGCGGATCGGCCACTGCTCCATGGCCAGCGCCGCGCCGCACGGCCACTCCGCGCCCATGCCGATGCCCAAGAGCGCACGGAACAGCAGCAGAAACCAGAAAGTCGGCGAAAACCCGGCGATGAAATTGCACACCGAGAACCATGCGATCGAGATCATCAGCGGCTTCTTGCGGCCCATACGGTCGGCCATCCAACCGGACACCGTCGCACCGACCAGACGCATCCATAGTGTCAGCGCGAGCACCGCGGTCACATCGACCAGCGGCACATTG
>DATJSH010000176.1:0-2847 GCA_035504235.1 Allostellaceae bacterium
CGTAGAGCACGGAGAAATGGAGGGGGGTCCCGACCGCCGCGGTTTCGCTCACGAGCCGGTTCGCTCGCTCCAGCGCAGCGACGGTTTCAGGGTTGGCGTAGCCTTTGCCGGCCATCAGTGCTGTGGTCAAGGTAACGTGGATATCGAGCTCCATCTGTTTGCGGTCGCGCGTTTCGGGTAACCCGTCCAACAGACCGAGGCCTCGGCGCAATTGTGCGATCGCCTCGGTCACGGCTGATTTGGCCACCGACAATTTGCCCGCGCGGTGCCAATAGGTGATCGCCTTGTCGGCGATCGCGGCTTCGCCGTAGTGATGCGCGACGATCTCCGGGCGGGTTTCGACAAAGTCCGGAAAACGCTGTTCCAACGCCTCGGCAATGCGGCGATGCAAGGCCTGGCGAGGGCCGCGCAGCAGGGTGCTGTAGGCGGTGTCCTGAACCAGCGCGTGCTTGAACAAATACTCGGCCGCCGGCGGCGTGCCGCGCTGGAAGACAAGACCGGCCTCGACGAGACGGCGTAGCGCCTCCTGCAGTTCGGGCTCGGCGAGCGGCACGGCCGCTGCCAGCAACTCATGGGAAAAGTCGCGCCCGATGGTGGCGCCGACTTGCGCCACATTCTTGGCCACCAGACCGAGCCGGTCGAGGCGCCCCAGCAGCGAGGCGTGCAAGGTGGCAGGCACTGCGAGCGTAGACGGCGGCACGACGGATATCGACACGTGGCCGCGGTCGGCGCCGGCCTCGACCACCGCCTTGGTCAATTCCTCGACAAAGAGCGGCACCCCGTCGGTGCGCTCGACGATCTCGTCGACTATATCCGGCGGCAATGCCCCGAGATTGCCGGCGAGTTGATGCACGAGCGTCGCCCCTTCGCTGCGACCGAGCCGGTTCAGCGCGATCACCGTCACCTGCGACCCTCCCACCCAGGGCGGCTGGAAGTCAGGGCGATAGGTTGCGACCAGCAGCACCGGCAAGTCTGTGATCTTCTCGACCGTAAGGTCGAGCAGCTCGCGCGAGGTCGGATCGATCCAATGCAAATCCTCGAAGACCATCAATACCGGCTGGCGCCGCGCCAGCGCCTGGAGCTGCCGCAGCAGTGCGGCCAATGTCCGCTCCTTCTTGCGCTGCGGGCTGAGGTCGAGCGGCGGGAAGCGCTGGCCGCCGGAAAGCGATAGCATCTCGGCGACCAACGAAACGTCACCCGGCTCCGCCCCGTCTCCGAGCAGCGCTTCCAACTTGTCGAGCCTCGTTGCGGTCGTGTCGTCGCGGGCGAACCCTGCGTCGCGTTCCAACCGGCCGATAAATGGGGAGAGCGCGCTGTCCTGATCGTGGGGTGAGCAGAAATAGCGAATTCGGGTGTGCGGCTCGGTCTCGATGCGTTGCGACAGTGCGGCGGTTAGGCGCGATTTGCCGATGCCCGGCTCGCCGGAGACCAGCGCCACCCGCCCTTCGCCAGACTTCGCCTGCTCCCAGCGCCGCAGCAGCAGGTCGAGCTCCTCGTCGCGGCCGACCAGCGGTGTGGTCCCCGAGCGCAAGGCCTCGAAGCGGCTCACGACCTCGCTCTCGCCGACCACACGCCAGGCAGGCTGTGGCTGGGCGAAACCGGCGAGCGGCTGCGGCCCGAGATCGTCGACCTCGAACAGGGTGCCGATCTGTCGCCGGGTGCCGTCGGCAACGACAAGCGTGCCCGGCCGGGCCAGCGCCTGTAGGCGGGCCGCGAGGTTTGGCGTCTCGCCGACCACGCCGCGCTCCTGCGCCGCACCCGCGCCGATCAGATCGCCAACGACGACGAGGCCAGTGGCGACGCCGATCCGCACGTTCAGCGGCTCTTGTGTGGCAAGCTGGGCGACCGCATCGATGACGGCGAGCCCGGCGCGAGCGGCGCGCTCGGCATCATCCTCATGCGCCTCGGGATAGCCGAAATAAATCAGCACGCCGTCGCCCATATACTTGGCGACAAAACCGCCAAACCGGCCGACGGTTTCGGTGACGCAGCGGTGATAGGCGCCGACGATCTCGCGCAGATCTTCGGGGTCGAAGCGTGTCGATAACGGCGTCGAACCGACTAGATCGCAGAACATCACCGTCAACTGCCGACGTTCGGCCTCGGCCGTGACGCTCGCCGGAGACGCCGCCGGCACGTCCTCTGCCGCGGCACGTCCGGCACCAGCAGCAAGATCAGCGATTGCTTTCAGCAACAGCCGACGATGGCCGATCGCGGCGACGCCGAGTTCTTTCAGATCGTCGGCCGTCAGCTCCGGCAGGACGCGCAGGTCGATCTCGTTCTCGCGGAAAGCCTGTTCGTAGCGCTCCAGGCCGAGCCCCCGCAGCCAGCCCCCAATGTCCATCGTTTCGTTCCGGCGCTCGTCTTGGACCTATAGTACCCGGAAAACGATGCCGCGTGGGAGCCCACGATGGGCGGAACTAGGCGTCGAACAAATGTCCCAAACATGCGTCCGAGGCCGTCGCCGCTGCTCCGAACGAGTGGCTGCAATGGGGCATTTCCAGCCGGGCGGACCAATGACGGCGAGTGACTGCTTCGGCGCTACAACCTGCCGGCCCGAGGATCGGTCCTATCATTGACGGGCTACCGCGGCGGTGGGGCCAGGACCTCGCGGCGGCCGACGTGGTTGGCGGTGCCGACGACGCCTTCCTCCTCCATGCGCTCGATGATGCGCGCGGCGCGGTTATAGCCGATCTGCAGGTGGCGCTGCACAAAGCTGGTCGAGGCCTTGCGCTCGCGGGTCACGAGCGCCACCGCCTGGTCGTAGAGCTGGTCGCCGCTGGCGGCGTCCTCCTCGCCACCGATACTGAACGCGCCGCCGTCAGTGCCGCCCTCGCCGCCCTCCTC
>DATJSH010000177.1:0-3908 GCA_035504235.1 Allostellaceae bacterium
TCGCGGCGTCGATCGGTGTAATTTCGTTCGTTGAAGTCGTTGTGAAAAAAATCCTGCAGGTCGGGTGGCAGGGTCGCGATGTAGGTCGCGTATTTCTCGTATCCGTTGGTGAGCAAATCGCGAAAGGTTTCGAGTGTCGGATTCGGGAACCCGAGCACAAGCGCGCGCAGCACGCTGCGAAACAGCGTCGTCTGCATCGCCGTCATTTTGAATTCGAGCAGCGACCCGAAGAGGTATTCGAGGAGATCAACGCTTTGCGTGAGATCGGCGTGCGCGATGTCGAGCGGGTTGATCGCGACCGGATTTTGCGGATCGGGGTCGATCACGACCAAGCGATCCTGGATGTCGCGAAGCCCGCGGACGGCGTCGATCAAATCACCTTTGCTGTCCATCAGAATGAGCGAGGCGCCGGCCACCGCGATGTCCTGCATGACCATCGCGTGCAACAACGTCGTCTTTCCCCGGCCCGGTGGCGAAACGATCCAATGGCCGGAGAACCGCGCTTCGTCCGGAAGCGCGAACGGCAGCTCGCAGCCGAAGAGGGAATGCAGCGGGGTATCGCGCAGATAAAGATCGACAGCATCGCGCGAGGTCCCGTTATAGACCGTCGGCATGACCACGCGATCACCGGGTCCCGAGACCGTGCGCGCGTTTTCGTCCAGCTGCGCCGTGAGCCCACGAAATAGATCGAGGCCGCGGGCATCTTCGTCGAAGAACGGAAGAGACATATCCTCGATCACTTGCGGAATATCGACGACGGCGTCCATCAGCGGCACGGTCATTGCCGGTGGCGGCGCATCGACCGCGCGAAGCAAATCGGTGGGCGATTGAAGGGCGGTCGCCGGCAGGTGCTCGCGCAGCACGGCGAGCGAGCGGGTCGCGGCGTCGGTCAGGACAGCAAGCGTTTTGGGTGCGTCGGCGACTTTGCGCAGATGGCGATTGAGTTCGTCCGCCCGTGTCGCCCGCTCAATCGGATCGGCCGGCGGCAATGGCGGCAGGGGATTGACGAGTTGCTCTTGCTCGTAGAGGTCACCGGCAACTTGGATCATCCGTCTGAATAACGGCCACGTCGGCAGCCTTGGCTCCCACGCCTCGATCAGGCGATCGACATACGATGCCGTGAAGGTGTCGCCATCCGGGAAATTCGCTTCGATGCTGCGCCGAGCCACTACCGCCGACAGCTGGTCATAAGGCGGCCAACGATTGTGATACCACCGCATGAGGCCGATGAGCAAAAAGCCGATCGCGATCGGCACGAGCAGCAAAAGGCTCGTCGCCAATGCGAGGATGGCGAGAATGACGAGGACACCAGTGGTGACGATGTTGACCACCGGATCGGGCGAGCCGGTTGGCCAGCGCGGGAGATGCGATTTCATAGATCGAAGGTGTCCGCCGCGACGATGTCGCGGTTTTCGAGCAAGCTTTCCTTAAGCCTCGCCAAGGTGTCGCGAAGCGCAAGATCGACCACTTTCCCCCGCGCGTTATCGACGGCGTAAACGGAAAACATCGAGTTGTTCAGCAGACGGGCGAGGGTAATTGTTTGCTGCGGTAGTTCGGCCAACCGGACGTGCCGGCCGAATGCGATGCCGCCAAGGAACATCGCGAGGGCGGCAAAGAAGCAAAAGCCAGCGATCGCATCTGCGGCGTGGTTTTTGCCGGCGATGCTTGTGCCGATCCCAGCGGCGCAACCGCCGAGAAACACCAGCGGAGCCAGCGCCTTTAAGAGCGTCGCGGCAATGCGGTAGCGCGCTGGCGGTGGCGGAATTTCCGGGTCCGTCACGATATAATGCGCAGTCAATCCCCGCGCTCGAATGATCGCTTTTTCTTCTTCCGAAAAGAGGACGGCGCAATCGACATAATGTCGTTTCGTCGTCGGCAGCAGCCCGCCCTCTTCCCTGTGCTTTATCGTGATACGCACGATCAGATGCGGTGTGGCTCGGCCTCCGGTTGTTGCCGACTTGCCGAGATCGCGCCGACGATGCGGTCCGTTCGCTTATCGGCGTAATAATTGCCGATCGCGGCAAAGGCCCAGATCGTGGCCGGCAGCCAGCCAATTACGGTGCATTGGAGGATGAGGCAGATGAACCCTCGGCCGACCTGGCCTATCGTGAAAAACACGACCCATGGGGCAATGAGGGCGAGCAGATAGCGCATAGCGAACCTCCGGAGATAGATGGACTCGTTTTAGTTAGGTTTAAATCGATTCCATCAACCAAAGATCGCGTCAAGCATCAAAAAGAGAGCCGGGCTGGACCCCGGCTCTCTTGCCTCTTAGGAAGAGGCGGTGGGACTGCACGCCCGCTCAGCTCGCCGAGCCAGGTCCCATGCATCCACTTCGGCTATGGGAAAACCGCACCGGCCGCGAGCGGCGCACGTGAAGTGCACTCGCCTCGGAAACCAGAACTTCTCTTCCCACCGCCGGATCGTTTCGCGGGAGACCTTGAACTTCCGGCAAACTTCCTTGACGCAGTAGTACCCGTCCATCCGAAACCCTCCTCTGAAAGAGGCTGGCTCCGGAACCAGCGGTTAAGCCGGCGAGCAAAATGGTACGCAGCTCGCGACCCTGGGGCAATCGTCGCGGTGCCTCACGGCGCCTCGCTAGCAAGAATTGCCCGAAGGCGGTCTTCCCAGAGACATATCGCGTTCCGCATTTCGGGAAGGTAGGCGTACCGATTGTAGATCGCCGCCACACCGCTGACGGTACCGCTCACATGATTGAGCAATCGCTCGATCACATGCGGGGGAACTTCCAGCTGGGCAAGATTTGTTGCAAAGGTGCGGCGGAGGTCATGGAAGGTCCACTGGGCGATGTCGGGCTGCAAATTAGCCTTCAATTTCGACCAGCCGCAGTAGGGCTTTTCGCCGGCCGAACCGCGTGCCGGGAAGAGAAAGCCCGAACGGGGCAAGGTTTCGAAAAGCGCAGCTGCCATGTCGCCATAGGGAAAGGTATGCTGCCGTCCATTCTTCGCCAGCAAGGCGGGGAGTGTGACGGTCCGGGCGTCGCGATTGACGTGCTCGGCGCGAAGCGCACCGATCTCACCACGGCGCTGGCCCGTGAGGACGAGGAGCTGTGCGATGACTCCTCCCGCATGGCCAAGCGAGACGGCATCGCGATAAACGGCCGCCAACTCACTATCATTGAGCACGCGGTCTCGCGAGACTGCCGCGACTGGCGGCCGCAAATGTGCGATCGGCGACAGCTCGATGAGGCCGCGTCGTGCCGACCAGTTGAAAAAGGTTCTTACCGCCACGAAGGCGTGACGCGCAATCGATGGCCGGTCGAGCAATTCGTCAAGCACGCTTGCAACGCGGTGCCGACCGATCTCGTCGATCGGGAGATCGCGAAACCGCGGCAGGAAATGTTTCCTGAGGAGGCGTGCGGTCTCGGCCGCGGTGCTGGGGCGGTTATTAGGAAGGCAATGCTTGGTAACAAACAGCTCGATGGCGTCGGCAAAACGCGGCGCTTCGGGGCGATCGAGGCCAAGTGTCTGCTTGGCCAGGATCTCGCGTGCCCGCGTACGGGCTTGCGCGAGGGTGATGATCGGGTAGCGGCCGATTTTCGTGAACTGTCGCCGCCGGCCATGGACCAAAACAAACGTGCGGGCACCACCCTGGCTGACGCGGACGCCAAAGCCCGGGATCGACGTGCTGTCGTAGTACAGTTTTTGACCTTTGGCAGGGACCGGTAGAGCACGAATGGAAAGATCGGATAACCTCATTTTAGCCTCGCTTTTGCTACCAGAGGTAGCTGAGTAGCGGTGTGCCGCGGTGAAGCGGCATACCTAGGTTGCGAGGCCAAAGTGTCAACTGGATCAGTAAGTTACTGAGGCGCTATGGGGCACCTTGCGGCACCCGTAAAAGTTGTTCCGTAGTCAGGCGCTCTATCCAGTTGAGCTACGGGCGCATAT
>DATJSH010000178.1:0-3368 GCA_035504235.1 Allostellaceae bacterium
CTGAGCGAGCTTCTGGTGGAGCAGGAGAACGGCACGCTGGCCGATCCGAAAGTGCTCGCCGCCGCGATGGACAAGGCGGTGCGCCATGTCGTGCAAAAGCAGATGGAGGCCGGCATCGATGTCGGCAACGACGGCGAGCAGCGCCGCATCGGCTTTCAGACCTACGTGCCGCAGCGCATGTCGGGTTTTGCCGGAATCTCCAAACGCCGGCGCGGCCGCGAGTTCGAGGAGTTTCCCGAACTGCTGAGCTACCTGATGCGGCGCTTTCCCAATCCGCCGAAGAGCCAGCAGGGCGCGCCGGAGGCGCAGGCCGAAATCAAATATCGCGACCTCAAGCCGATCACCGAGGAAACCGAGGGTTTCAACCGCATCGCCGACGAACTGCACGCGTTCTCCGAGCGTTTCATGACCGCGGCGTCGCCCGGCATCATCTCCACTACGATGCTCAATGCCTATTATCCCTCGCACGACGCCTATCTGGACGCCATTGCCCGCGAGATGGGCAACGAATACCGGGCGATCAACAAAGCCGGGCTCGTGCTGCAGATCGACGCCCCCGACCTCGCGATGGATCGCACCATGATGTACCGCGACCTGTCGGACGCGGACTTCGTCGAGCGTTGCGAGCGCCACGTCGCCGCCATCAACAAAGGCATCGAGGGCATCCCGCGCGACCGCGTGCGGCTGCACGTCTGCTATGGCAACTGGGAAGGCCCGCACATTCACGATGTCGCGCTGGAGAAAATTTTGCCGGCGCTCTACCAGGCCAAGGTCGGCGCGCTGTCGATCGAGTTCTCCAATCCGCGCCACGCCCACGAATATGCGGCGCTCAAGCGCGTGCCGTTCCCTTTAGACATGATCCTCATCCCCGGCGTGGTCGAAACCACGAGCAATTTCGTCGAACATCCCGAGGTCGTGGCGCGACGCATCGAGGAGGCGGTGGCGGCAATCGGCGACCGCGAGCGCGTCATCGCCTCGACCGATTGCGGCTTCGGCACCTTCACGCGGCGCGAATGGGTGATCGAGCCGGTCGTGTGGCTCAAGCTTGCGGCGATCCGGGCGGGCGCCGATATTGCCTCGGCGCGGCTGTGGGGCAGGAAGGCGGCATGAGCCTTGCGATGCATTTGCACCGTCATCCTGAGGTGGCCGCGAAGCGGCCCTCGAAGGACGACGGCCCGGGCGCCTCGGCCGCATCCTTCGAGGCTCGCCATAGCGCGTCGAAGACGCGCATAAACGCGCTTCTGGCTCGCACCTCAGGATGACGGATCATTAGCTTCGACTGACCATCCAACCAGCACAGGACCAGAACCGTGATTGATCTTTACACATGGACCACGCCGAATGGCCGCAAGGCTTCCATCGCGCTCGAGGAGATGGGCCTGCCTTACATCGTCCACCCGGTCGACATCTCGAAGGACGAGCAGTTCAAGCCGGATTTTCTGAAAATCTCGCCGAACAACCGCATCCCGGCGATCGTCGACCGCGACAACGGCATGAGCCTGATGGAATCCGGCGCCATCCTCATCTATCTCGCCGACAAGACCGGCAAGCTGCTGCCGAAATCCGGCGAGGAGCGCTACCGCACCATCGAATGGCTGATGTGGCAGATGGGCGGCCCCGGGCCGATGTTCGGCCAGGTGCATCACTTCACCAAATACAATCCCGGCAAGGCGCCCTACGCCGAAGAGCGCTATCTGAAAGAGGCGCACCGCCTCTACGGCGTGCTCGACAGGCGGCTGTCGGAGCACGAATACGTCGCCGACGCCTACTCGATCGCCGACATCGCCATCTGGCCGTGGGTATCGCGCTACGAATGGCAGACCGTCGATCTCAACAAATACCCGAACGTCAAGCGCTGGTACCTCGCCATCGCCAAGCGCCCGGCGACGCAAAAGGGCTATAAGGTGCCCAAGGACGTCGGCGAGGTTCCAATTCCGGCGTGAGGCTATTGTTTCCCCTCCCCACAAGGGGGAGGAGAACAGCAAGCCGTCGCGCTAGTGCTTTGCATGGCCGGCGCAAGATGCGATGACGGAATAGAGGTCAGGAGACCCCCATGGACGACATCACCCGCGAGCCGACGGCGATCCGCGCCGAGGACATCAACCCGCGCTACAATTGGGGCCGCGCGCTGCCGGCCCTCGGCACCATGGGGGTCGACTTCGAGGAACGGGTCGATTACCGCCGCCTGCACCGCTACCGGCTCGGTCGCGTCAAACAAGCGCTGGAGAAATCCGAGCTTGGCGCGCTGCTGGTCTTCGATGTCAACAATATCCGCTACATCACCTCGACCAAGATCGGCGAGTGGGAGCGCGACAAGCTCTGCCGCTGGGCACTGATCACCCGCACCAGCCCCGATCCGATCTTGTGGGATTTCGGCTCCGCGGCCGTACACCACAAGCTCTACACGCCCTGGCTCAAGCCGGAGAACTGCAAGGCCGGGCTCATCGGGCTCCGCGGCACCGTCAATCCGGCGTTCGGCCTGATGGAGCGCCACGCCAAAGAGATCGCATCGCTGCTCAAGGAAGCCGGCGTCGATAAAATGCCGGTCGGCGTCGACATCATCGAGCCGCCGATGATGTTCGAACTGCAGAAGGCCGGCCTGAAAATCCACGACGGCCAGCAGGTCATGCTCGAGGCGCGCGAGGTCAAGAATATCGACGAGATCGCGCTGCTCAATCGCGCCGCCGCCATGGTCGACGGCGCCTATCACATGATCAGCGAAGAGCTCAAACCCGGCGTGCGCGAGAACGACATCGTCGCCAAGGTCAACGAGTTTCTCTATCGTCACGGCTCCGACGATGTAGAGGCGGTCAACGCCATCTCCGGCGAGCGCTGCAACCCGCATCCGCACAATTTCACCGACCGCATGCTCCGGCCCGGCGACCAGGCGTTCTTCGACATTTTGCAAGCGTTCATGGGCTATCGCACCTGCTACTACCGCACCTTCAATGTTGGCCGCGCCACGCCGGCGCAGCACGACGCCTACAAGAGATGCCGCGAATGGCTCGACCTCGCCATCGACCTGATCCGCCCCGGCGTGATGACCGACGAAGTGTGCGGCGTATGGCCGAAGGCGCAAGATTTCGGCTTCCCCGACGAGATGTCGGCGTTCGGCCTGCAATTCGGCCACGGGCTGGGCCTCGCGCTGCACGAGCGCCCGATCATCTCGCGCGTGGTGTCGCTCTCGCACCCGACCGAGATCAAGGAAGGCATGGTGTTCGCGCTGGAAACCTATTGCCCGGCGAGCGACGGCTATTCGGCCGCGCGCATCGAGGAAGAGGTCGTAGTCACCGACAAGGGCCACCGCGTCATCACCCAGTTCCCGGCCGAGGAATTGCCGATCGCGAACCGGTATTGAGACAACCCTT
>DATJSH010000179.1:0-23667 GCA_035504235.1 Allostellaceae bacterium
TCGACTTCCTTGGCCATGCCGCGCTCGTCGATGGTCAGCGCGATGACCGCGGCGCCAAACCGGCGCGCCAGTTTGAGGCGCTTGTCCGGGGCGTCCTCGCCGTCCTCGAAATTGATCGAATTGATGATCGGCTTGCCGCCATACAGGTGCATCGCCGCTTCGAGCACCGGGTACTCGGTCGAATCGACGACCAGCGGCGCGTTCACCGCCCCGCGCATGCGGGTGACCATCTCGGTCATGTCGGCGATTTCGTCGCGCCCGACAAAAGCGGTGCAGAGGTCCAATGTGTGCGAGCCTTCCTTGACCTGCTCGCGCGCCATCTCGACGCAGCCGTCCCAGTCGCCCCGATCCTGGCGCTGGCGGAAGGCGCGGGAGCCGTTGGCGTTGCAGCGCTCGCCGATCGACAGATAGGCGTTCTCCTGGCGCAGGCTCACCTGGCCGTAGAGCGAGGCGACCGACGGTGTCCACACCGGCTTCCTGGATTTCGGCGCCGGCCGCGGGCGGACGTCTTTATCCCTGGCGCCGATCCGCTTCAGCATCGCGTCGAGAGCGGCGATGTGGCGGGGCTCGGTGCCGCAGCAGCCGCCGATGATGTTGGCGCCGTCTTCGAGCACAAAGCGCTCGAGCCATTGCGCCAGCTCTTCGGGCGAGAGCGGGTATTGCGTTCGGCCCGACACCAGCTCCGGCAGCCCGGCATTGGGCTGCACCGAGATGAGCCGCGGCCAGTTGTCGCCGAGCCATTTGACGTGCTCGGCCATCTCGCGCGGGCCGGTCGCGCAATTGAGGCCCAAAGAATCCACGCCGAGCGCCTCGATGATCGTCGCCGCCGCGGCGATGTCGGCGCCGACGAGCAGGGTGCCGGTGGTCTCGACCGTCACCTGGACGAAGATCGGGATGTCCTTCTTCGCCGCGATGCGCGCGCGCTTGGCGCCGTTGACCGCCGCCTTGATCTGCAGCGGGTCCTGGCAGGTCTCGATGAGGATGGCGTCGACGCCACCTTCGATGAGGCCGTCGCATTGCCTTGTCAGCGCGTCTTCCAGCGGCTGATAGGCGACATGGCCGAGGCTCGGCAGCCGTGTCCCCGGCCCGAGCGAGCCGAAGACAAACCGCGTGCGCCCGTCATGCGCGAACTCGGCGACCGTCTCGCGCGCCAGCTCCGCCGACAGCTTGTTGAGTGCGAACGCCTTCTCGGCGATACCGAACTCGTTGAGGGTGATCGGCGAGCCGCCAAAGCTGTTGGTCTGGATCGCATCCGATCCGGCCGCGAGGTAGCCGCGATGAATCTCGCGCACCAGATCGGGCCGGCTCTCGCACAGGATCTCGGTGCAGTTCTCGTGATGGTGAAAATCGCGGACGATGTCGAGGTTGCGCGCCTGGGTCTCCGTGCCCATCGCGCCGTCGCACAGCAGCACCCGGTCGGCGAGATAGTCGAGGAGATGCGTCATCGCCGAGACTCTACGCCGCCACCGGCTTCGGCATGCGCACGCCGAGCAGATGGCAGATCGCGACGATCAGGTCGGCGCGGTTCAGCGTGTAGAAATGGAACTCGTTGACGCCGTTCGCCTGCAGCCGGCGGCATTGCTCGGCGGCAATCGAGGCGGCAACGAGACGGCGCGTGTCGGGGTCGTCGTCGAGACCGTCGAAGTGCCCCGCCATCCATGATGGGATCGAGGCGGCGCAGGCAGTCGCCATGATTTTAAGTCGGGCGAAATTGGTGACCGGCATGATGCCCGGAACGATCGACACGGCAATGCCGGCCGCCGCGGCGCGGTCGCGGAAGCGCAGGAACACATCGACATCGAAGAAGAACTGGGTGATCGCCCGGTTGGCGCCGGCGTCGAGCTTTGCCTTCAAATTGTCGAGGTCATGATCATGGCTCCGCGCTTCAGGGTGGGTCTCGGGATAGGCGGCGACGCTGATCTCGAAATCGGCGACCCGCTTCAGCCCGGCAACGAGGTCGGCAGCGAACGGATACCCGCCGGGATGCGGCGCATAACTTGCTCCCATCCCCCCCGGCGGGTCGCCGCGCAGCGCGACGATGTGGCGTATACCGGCCTGCCAGTATTGGTGCGCGACGGCGTCGATCTCGTCGCGGGTCGCGGCGACGCAGGTGAGGTGCGCCGCCGGCTCCAGCGCGGTTTCCTGGCGGATGCGGCGAACCGTCGAATGGGTCCGCTCGCGGGTTGAGCCGCCGGCGCCATAGGTCACCGACACGAAGCGTGGCGCCAGCGGCTCCAGCCGCTTCACCACCTCCCACAGCCGGTCTTCCATCTCCGGCGTCTTGGGCGGCGAGAACTCGAATGAGATGCGCGGCGGCGCCGCGTCGAAATCGTGCGCCGGGTCGGCGGACAAGAGGCCGCGCGGCCGGACGGCCTGCCGGCGGTCGGTGATCTTTCGCTCGCTCATGGCTGCAACACCTGTTCGGGGGCGGCGAGCTCGGCCTGGGCTCCGTCGCGGATCGCCGGCTGGCGCTGGGCGGCCCAGATCGCCACGGTCAATGGATCGCCTTTGAGATGCCGGGTTGGCGCCGGCTCGAGCCCCGCCTCGCGGCACCATTCGGCAACCTCGCCGTCGGTAAAGCCGAGCCGGCGATGGGCGTGCTCGTCGCGCAAAAATTCGAGAACATGCGGCGCGAAGTCGACGATGATCAGCAGCCCGCCAGAGCGCAGCACGCGCGCCGCCTCGGAGATCGCCGCGGCCGGCCGGTCGGCGTAATGCAAGACCTGGTGGATCACCACCGCGTCGAACGATCCGCCGGGCAACGGCAGCTGGTACATATCGCCAAGGCGCACCATGCCGTTCGACGCGCCGGCGCGTTCCAGATTGACCCGGGCGACCGCCAGCATCTCACGCGATTGGTCGATGCCGAGCGCCTGGCCAACGCGCGGCGCGAGCACCTCGATCATCCGCCCGGTGCCGGTGCCGATGTCGAGCAGATCGCGCGGCGCGGCGCCGGCGACGATCTCGATGAGCGCCGCTTCGACCTCGCGCTCATCGATATAGAGCGAGCGGATGCGGTCCCAGTGCGGCGCGTTCTCGCTGAAATACGCGGCGGCGCGCTCGGCACGCTGGCGCTTGATCGTCGCGAGGCGCTGCAGATCGAGCGCCACCGGAGACTCGGCTTCATTGCAGGCGGCGACCAGGTGCCCGGCCAGCGCGCTCGCCGTGCCGCCGGTGCTGCCGCGGTAAAAAACCCAGCTTCCTTCACGGAAGCGGTCGAGCAGTCCCGCCTCGCACAATAATTTGAGGTGGCGCGAGACGCGCGGCTGACTTTGCCCGAGAATCTGCGCCAGTTCGCTGACCGTCAGCTCACCGCGCGAACACAGCACCAGAAGGCGCAGGCGCGTCGGCTCGGCGACTGCCCGCAACGCGGCGAGAAGATCGTCCAGAGACGCATTGTCCGAAGCAAAATCTTCGGGAGCACCAACCATCGATCAAACATATAAAGATATCTTTATATCGTCAAGCCGCTACTTCGGCGTCCCGGCACGACCGAATCGGCGTTAAAGGAGTTGGTACGGTGTTGCTGCCGCGGGGGTTCGCGCAATGCTCCCCTGCATCGCGCGGGGGCGGCATGGTTAATGGTTTCTCCGCATAATGAAGGTATAAGCCACACGGATCGCTTGCCGCACGTGCTCGTTTTTGTTCATATCCGGTCGCGCCGCCAGCCAAAAACGCGAGGGCCTTTGATGCATCGCCGCAAACCTGCACATTTTGTTGCGGGAATTTTCGCCGGGACGGCGCTTGCCGCTTGCGCCCTGCTGTCGGCGCGGCCCGCAGTCGCGCAACAGCCCACACCAATCGCCGCGGCCCCGCCGCCCCCGCTAGCGGACGATTCCAACGACCCTTATGAAGCGACCAACCGGGCGATCTTCGGGTTCAATCAAAACGTCGACCGGGCGGTGCTGGTGCCGGTGGCCAATGCCTACCGAGCGGTTATTCCCAGCACGTTCCGGGACATGATCCATGATTTCCTGCAAAACTTGAACTCGCCGATCATCTTCGCCAACGATGTGCTGCAGGGACAGCCGGGTCTCGCGAGTCAGACCTTCGGACGGGCGCTGCTTAACACCACGATCGGCTTTGGCGGCTTTATCGATGTCGCGAGCAAGTGGGGCGTGCCATATCACACCAACGATCTCGGCATCACGCTGGCAACCTGGGGCGTGGAGCCTGGCCCCTACCTGATGCTGCCCATCCTGGGGCCCTCTAACCCGCGCGACACATTCGGCGACATCGCCGACAGCTTTGGCGACCCCGGCAACATCGTCGCCAGCGAGCACCACAGGCTTTGGGCGAGCTTCCTCCGCAGCGCGGTCTCGGGCATCGACGAGCGTTCGCGCAATATCGAAAGCCTTGCCGAGATCGAACGTACCTCGCTCGATTTCTACGCGACGGTTCGCTCGCTGGCACGGCAGCGTCGCGCGGCCCAGATCCGCCACCAGAAGGAAGACGTACCGAACGCGGCGCCGCTGCAGGGCGCCAATGCGCTGCCGACGGTGCAGCCGCGTGAATCCGTGGCGGCGCTGCCCGCTCCGGCCACTGCGGCGATGAGCTACCAGATGATGTCTTCGCAGTCGGGGACGTATCGTCCGGTGCCCGTGCAAGCGCCGTCGACGCCGAGCTCGCTTGCCGGTCTGCAAAAATCCTCAATGGCTCCGTCGGCGGCTTCCGGACGTTAGTTCGACATGACGCGTCGCTGGTTCGCGCTTTTCGCGCTGATTTCGATTGCAGGGATGCTCGCCGACCCGCCGCGTGCGGCGGCTCAGGCCGACCCTGTCGCCTTTATCAATCAGCTCGGTGTGCAGGCGATCCAGGTGCTCGGGCCGAATGTGCCGGCCGCGGCGCGCATCCAGCGTTTCCGCGAGCTATTCTCGGCCGATTTCGACCTTCCCGAGATCGCCCGGTTTGTGCTCGGGCGTTACTGGCGCATCGCCACGCCAGCGCAGCAGCAGCAATTCCAGGGCCTGCTGCAGGAATACTTGGCGCAGGCTTATGCCGGTCGCCTCGCGGAATATGCCGGCGAGAAATTCCAGGCGCTGAATGCGCAGCCGCAGGGCGACGAGACCGTCGTCTTCAGCGAAATCGCCACCAATAGCGGCAGCAAGATCCGGGTCGAGTGGCATCTCGTCAATCAAGGCGGCTGGAAGATCACCGACGCCTTTGTCGCCGGGGTCAGCATGGCGGTGACCGAGCGCGACGAATTCGCTTCGGTCATTCAGCAGGGCGGCGGTCAGGTGCAATATCTGATCGACCGGCTGCGACAGAAGGTAGGCGGCTGAAATCGGCCATCCCCGCACTTTGATCCGGGGGTTTGCCGGCTAGCCTTTCCGGGCTAATCCCGCGTCAGCGGTTTGTATTTGATGCGATGCGGCTGCTCGGCGGCGGCGCCCAGCCGACGTTTGCGGTCGGCCTCGTAATCGGCGTAATTGCCCTCGAACCAAACGGTCTGGCTGTCGCCCTCGAAGGCGAGGATGTGGGTCGCGACGCGATCGAGGAACCAGCGGTCATGGGTGATGATAACCGCGCAACCGGGATAGTCGAGGAGCCCCTCTTCGAGCGCGCGCAAGGTGTCGATGTCGAGATCGTTGGTCGGCTCGTCGAGCAGCAGAAGGTTGGCGCCTTGCTTCAGCATCTTCGCCAGATGCACGCGGTTGCGCTCGCCGCCCGACAGCCGCCCGACCTTCTTTTGCTGATCGGCGCCGCGGAAGTTGAACTGCGCGCAATAGGCGCGGCTGGCGATCTTGCGCCGGCCGAGATCGATCTCCTCGAGCCCGCCTGAGACTTCCTGCCAGACCGTGTTGTCCGCTTTCAGGTCGTCGCGCGATTGGTCGACATAACCGAGCCTTACGGTCTCGCCGATGCGGAAGGCGCCGGTATCGGCCCTCTCGGCGCCGGTGATCATGCGAAAGAGCGTGGTCTTGCCGGCGCCGTTGGGGCCGATGATCCCGACAATGCCTCCGGGCGGCAGTCGGAAATCGAGAGCTTCGATCAACAGCCGGTCGCCGAACGCCTTTGAGACGCCGGTGGCCTCCACGACGAGGTCGCCGAGGCGCGGGCCGGGCGGCAACACGATCTGCGCGTCGTCGGGCGCCTTCTCGCGCGATTGCGCGACCAGCGTCTCATAGGCTTGCAGCCGCGCCTTGCTCTTCGCCTGGCGGGCGCGCGGGCTTTGGCGCACCCATTCGAGCTCGCGTTCCAGCGTGCGCTGGCGCGCCTCCTCCTGGCGACCTTCCTGCGCGAGCCGCGCCTGTTTCTGCTCGAGCCAGCCCGAATAATTGCCTTCATAGGGGATGCCGTGGCCGCGATCTAACTCGAGAATCCAGCCCGCCACCTCGTCGAGGAAATAGCGGTCATGCGTCACCGTCACGACGGTACCGGGATAATCTTTGAGGAAGCGCTGCAGCCAGGCGACCGACTCGGCGTCGAGATGGTTGGTCGGCTCGTCGAGCAGCAAGAGGTCGGGCTTTTGCAACAAAAGCCGGCACAGCGCGACGCGGCGCCGCTCGCCGCCCGACAAATTGGTCACCGCTGTGTCGCCCGGCGGGCAGCGCAGCGCGTCCATCGCAATCTCGATCGTGCGATCGAGCTCCCATGCATCGAGCCGGTCGATCTGCTCTTGCAGCTCACCCTGCTCGGCGATGAGGTCGTTCATTTCGTCGTCGCTGAGCTCTTCGGCAAACCGCGCGCTGAGGGCCTCAAAGCGCTCGACGAGCGCCTTGGTCTCGGCAAGCCCCTCGCTGACATTGCCGAACACGTCCTTATCGGCGGCGAGCACCGGCTCCTGCGGCAGGTAGCCGACCGATGCGCCCTCGGCGGCCCAGGCCTCACCCGAAAATTCGTTGTCTTGCCCGGCCATGACACGCAGCAGCGTCGACTTGCCGGCGCCGTTGAGGCCGAGCACGCCGATTTTCGCGCCGGGCAAAAACGACAGCCAGATGTCGCGCAGCACCTCCCGGCCGCCGGGATACGATTTCCCCAGGCCCTTCATCACATAGACGTACTGATAGGCGGGCATCTATTTGAATTCCCTAGAAATTTTAGTGTAAAAATCATCCGGGTAGGATCTGTGTAGGCGAATTATACCGCTAACCCATCGATTGGGCTCTCTATCCGCACGGGCGCGAGCAATACCGCATTGAAATCAAGCGATAAAACATATGTGCTTCCACGACGTTGAGATGGGCTGCTAGCACAAGCCCGTAGCATGATTAGATAGGCCCGTAAATCGGCGAAGGCCAGCGTAATATCTCAGTTTGAATTCGGCTTTGGGTCCGAAAGCGGCCTCTTCGGCTACGTCGCGCAGATGACATAGTTGCGCCGAAAGCGGACCTACAGCAAGGCTATGGTTGACCTGCGGCTTCCAAGATCAGGTGCGCGATTTCGTCCGGGTGAGAAATCAGTGCGAGATGGCTGGCCTTCACCTCGGTCGTTTTGGCACCCATGCGCTTGGCCATGAACGCTCTAAGTCGGGGTTGATGGTGCGGTCCTCTGTCGATACCGCGTAATAGCTCGGCTTCGCCAGCCACGCCGCGTGCTGGGTTTTGCCGCAGCCGTCAGGGACGCGGTCAGTCCGCTGGTTTCGAGCGAGGATCGATTTGAACGGTGGCGGTCATCCCCGCCACAAGCTCAATACCGTCCGGCACCTTGTCGATCTGAATGCGAACCGGAATTCGCTGAGCGAGCCGGACCCAGGTGAAGATGGGGTTCACCGTGGCGACGCCTTGCCCGTTGGGCTGCGCGTTGGCGACATTGATCGCGCGCGTGATACTCTGCACATGGCCGCGGACAATTTGCGGGTAACCCATCAGCTTGATCTCGGCGGGATCGCCGACGCGGATCGGACCGAGGCTCGTCTCCTCGAAATAGCCGTCGACCCAGAATGAGTTGGCGTCCGTCAGCGAGATGAGTTTCTCGCCCGCGGCGGCATAGTCACCCTGTTGGGCTAACAGATTGGTCACCCAGCCGTCGACGGGGGCGCGAATTTCCGTGCGATCGAGATTAACCTTCGCCTGATCGAGGCGGGCGACAGCCTGTTGGTATTGCGCCTGCGCGACCGACGCATTGCTGGCGTAGGTCTGTTGTTCTTCTGTCGTCACCGCCAGCGCCGACAGCTGCTGGCGGCGTTGCGACTCGCGCTGGACATTCTCGTTGCTGGCCTGCGCCTGGGTCACCGCGGCCTGCGCCAGGTCGACCGCGATCTTGTAGTCGGTCGGGTCGATCTGCAGCAACAGATCGCCCTTGTGGACGAATTGGTTGTCAGCGACCGGTAGGTTGACGATGCGGCCGGCGACTTCCGGCGCCATCGTCACGACATAGTCGCGCACCGTGCCATCGCGGGTCCACGGCGCGCCCATGTAGACGTTCCAAGCGGTTGTGCCGAGCCACGCAGCGAGCGCGACCGTGACCGCAGTGATTAGCAATGGGACGAGGTGTCGCCGTCGGCGAGGAACCGTCGCGGGGACGCGCGGCGCCACGGGTTCGCCGACGGCATCAGGCGCTGGTGCGTGCTTCGCACGGGGTTCCACGTGGGCCATCGCGGCTTATCCCCCAATGGTTAGGGTGATCGCGGAGAGAACCATGATGAAAATGCACAGGACGAACAGCGCCGGGTGCCACACATGGCGGAGGAGGCCGAAACGCGCCGCCACACGGCGCAGTATAATCGTGACTATCCAGGCCATGGCGAGCATCACCGAGATAGGGGCCACGTACACGCCCAGCAGGTTGAGTTCCGTGAACCTCATACCGTGGCCAATTGTCCGAAATGTGCGGAATGTTGCGCCAGCGCGCCTGAAATCGCCAGGATGCGCGCTCGCGCCCGTATGGCTGCCGCTGTTTCGCGCGCCGCGAGCCGATGATCAAGCTCCGCCAGACCGTCGGTCGCGCCGGTGATATCGCCACGCGCGAGGCGCGTCAGCGCGGTATCTAGTAGATTACCAAGACCGAACCGCTGGGCGCCGCGCCGCAGCCGAATGATCTCGGCGCCGACCAGAACCACCGCCAGCAGCCGAGCGCCGTACAGCGTGTCCGCGCTGTCCGGCAACGCGGACAACCGGCTCAATCCGCGACCGTCCCACGCGTGTACCGTGGGGACGAAGCGGTGGCGCAGAAGCCGCTTCAGGTCGCTCAGCGAGAGGTCGAGCAGACGCTGTGTCCGGTATGCGCGCGACAATGGCGGGATCAAGCGAAACGCCAAAGTGGCCGTGCCGGACCCGACTAGGATGCCCAAAGCCGTGTTGTAAAATGCGGCGACGTCGTAGTTCATCTGGTTGGTCGGCGCGAGCAGTGGCATGAAGATCATCGTCATCGCGGTAAACAGCCCGATTTGTGCGGGCTGTCGTGCGCCGGCCAGCAGTGCGCCCAGCGGCACCAGGCAAACGGCGAGAACCAGGCTGAGCCCGACAAAACTCTCGACGCCAGATCCGGGCAAGACCGCGTAGTTGACGGTCGCGGTCAGTATGAGGTCGAGGATGATCCCAATCACCCCGAGGAAGGCGGCGGCATAAGCCTGATCGGCGCGTGGCGCCATCAGGATCGAAATGATGGCGCCGAAGACAATGGCCTGAGAGCCGCCGGGCCAGGCGGTGACGATCCAGAACAACGCCATGCTCGCGATCGTGACAAAGGTGCGGCCGCCATTGACGAGAGCCGGCAGCCAGTCCGGTATCTCGAGATGGCGGGAGCGGCGGCCGCGCGGCACATGGCGTGTTGGGTCTGCCAGAAGCAAGGCCAGTGCATCGAGCGCATGCGACAGGCCGGAGAACACAGCCACCGTCTTGTCGGCGAGCAGCCGCCGCGCCGGCGTGTCGACCGTCATCGTCATTAGCTTCCGGGCCGCGCGATTGAGGGAATGGCGCAGCATGACCGGTTGCGCGAGCCAATCCGTGCTCGCGTCTGCTCGCAGCTCCGCCGGCGTCTGCGGCAGCACGCTATCGGTTATCTCGCGCGCCTCTTCGCGCGACAGCTTCGCCAGCAGTACGGAGGCGGTTCGCCACCCGGCCAGCGCCACATAGAGTCCGTCCACGGCGCGTTGCAGCACTGGCGAGTGATAGCGGAGTTCCGACGATTCGCCGAACGCTTGATCAATGACCGGGTCGAGCGCAATGACTTTCCTCAACAACCCGCGTCGTACCTGCTGTGTGTCCTCGAAGCCCGTACCAGCTGCGCCCAGCGTGGCGATAAAGCCGCGGGCAACATCGGATGAGACCGCCCCAACCAGTGCGGCGAGCCTCCGGCGCGCTCCGCCGAAATCGCTGAGCGCGAGGACGACGCCGGCACAGGCGATGCCGAGGCAGATCTCACTCGCGCGCGCCACAGCAAGGAGAAAGGCCGCATTTGCGTTAACCCCGCCCGTGAGCCCAAGAAGACCGCCGGAGATGATCGCGGTCGTAAAGCCGGCAAGCGCCGCGCCGTACGACGCAAAGTTTCTCAGCAGCGTCGCGCCGACGGCACAAACCGCGCCCCATAATGCGAGGCAGCCGAGAAACAGCATGCGATCCTGCGGCAGGCATGCAACCAGCAACACGCTCATGGCGGCGCCGATAAGCGTGCCGATCATGCGGAACCAGCCCTTGCGCAAGGAAGCGCCGAGCTGCGGCTGACAGACGATCGCCGCCGAGGTGCCGGCCCAAAAAGGATCGTCGAGCTGGAGCCAAAACGCCATGTAAAGCGCTAGGCACACCGAAGCCCATAGCCGAACGCCGAACAGCAGTGGCGGACCGGCAGCTCGCAGGACGCTCTCAAGCCGCGATCCGTCGACGAGCGGAACCCGTGGCAAAGGGGAATTCGCCGATGGAGCGGTACTGCTCTTCGCAGGCATCGCCTGGCTCTATAAGACGACGGCAGGTGAGCCACAAGCGACAGCGGGCATCCGATCACATCCTCGATTTGCCGAGGCTGGCCGGAAGCTCAGAACTCGACACGCGCCCGAAAACCGAACACCGCTGCATCATGGATATTGGCCTGCGCGTTAGGGCGAAAGACGTATCGAAAATCAGGCTGAAAGTGCCGCCGCGGAACACGTGGATGTCGTAATGATCCGGCTTCGGCAAGTCTCGACGGCATATCAAGGGGCCTTATACCGACCGACGGCGGCATTCTCAGATTTGTGCCCCACCGCCGTTGCAGTGACGAAGGCGAACGGCAAACTACCGATCAGTCGTAGGGTGGCGCCACTGCTTTTCGTCGCCGAACCGCTGAACCAGCCTGTCGAGGAACAGCCGCACTTTGGCGCTCAGCTGACGGCGATGCGGGTAGAGTGCGACGATTTCCATTTCCGGCCTGTCGTACTCTGTCAGGAGGGGCACCAGCGTACCGGACGAAAGCAGATCGGACACGACATAGGGCGGGCACAGCCACACGCCGAGCCCGTCGACCGCGGCGGCGCGCATGACGGCGATGCTGGTCGTGACCAACCCGCCCGTCAGATGAGGCGACGTCCGGTTGCCGGCCGGATCGGCGAAGTAGAAATCCGTCCCGGTGATCGAATAGGCGTACCGCAGGATGTTGTGGTCGGTCAGGTCGTTCGGCGTGTGTGGCGCGGCGTGGGTCTCGAGATAGGCCGGTGCGCAGCAGAGGACATGGCGCCATTTCGCCAGCGTCCGCTTGATCAGCGCCGAGTCCGGAGGCGAAGTCGGCATGATCGCGAGATCGAACCCCTCCTGCACGAGGTCGATCATCAAATCGCCGGTGAGCAGATCCAGCGAGACCTCCGGATAGTCGCGCAGAAAGCGGGTGGCGACCTGCGCGATGAACCGCGACAGGCCCTGGTGACAATAGACCCTCAGACGGCCGCGCGGCGTCACCTGCAAGGCACTGGCGGCCTCGTCGGCTTCTGTTAGTTCGTGCAGGATTTGCGAGCAGCGCTCGTAATAGTCGCGGCCGATCTCGGTCAGGCTCACCCGCCGCGTGGTGCGGTTCAGCAGGCGTACGCCGAGCGTGCTTTCCAGCGCCTGAACCTGGTCGCTGACCGTCGTCGTCGACACGCCAAGGCTGCGCGCCGCGGCCGAGAAGCCGCCATTCTGCGCGACCCGCACAAAGGCGTTGATGCTCGCCAGCCGGTCCATGGCACCCTCATTGTCCGGTAAAAATGATTAGTCCTTCCGCTTGCGGCTTTATTATCAGCAACTGGCTCACGTCTCATCTCTCTTGAACTGGAGGATCGAGTCATGAGCTACAACCCCGATGACCAGAGGATCGAGCCCAAGCAGGTGCTGGCAGGTTGGATCCTCTGCCTCGCGATGGCCGGCCTGGCGTTCGCCGCGATCGGACAGCAAAGGGTGACACCGGGCGTAAATGCCGGCGATCCACCGTCCATCGCCGTTGCGGCGTGCTGCCCGGTCGCCGGCGCGCGGCTGCTGCCTTTCATTCCCTGCGCCGCGGAACCACGCCAAGCCGTGAGGATCGCGCGGGGGCCGATGTCGTTGCCCGCGAACCCTTGCGGCTGAAGCTTTTTACTGATCGGCGCGAAGAGCCGGCACGCTGGCGCGTGTCGGCCTTCTTTGTCGCGTTCGCGCAAGGCAGACTATCCGGAATTTCCGGATAGTCCTTTCGCCGATTGGCCAATTATCGAGAAAACGCCGGGCGCCCATCTCTTCAGGCAACACGCCACATCCTGGCTTAAAGGGGATCAGTTGTGACCGACGCTACGCAGACAAGCCTTATTCGCGCCGCCGTGGGGAAGGCCGGAACACAGGTTTCCGGCGGCAAGCTCAAACAGGCGGCGCTTGGCGTGGCCGTGATCGCGGGCCTTTTCGCCGCGGCGGATTACGGCCGCTACTACTGGGATACCGGCCGGTTTCTCGTCTCGACCGACGACGCCTATGTCGACGCCC
Source organism: Allostellaceae bacterium (assembly GCA_035504235.1). Taxonomy (GTDB): domain Bacteria; phylum Pseudomonadota; class Alphaproteobacteria; order ATCC43930; family CGMCC-115725; genus DATARH01. The sequence goes on from DATJSH010000179.1 coordinate 12,837, forward strand.
ACTCGTCGATCATCAGCCCGAAGATCTCAGGCTACATCTCCGATATCCCGGTCAACGACAACCAGCATGTCAAGGCGGGCGAGGTGATCGCCCGCGTCGATCCGCGCGATTACCAGACCGCATTGGACCACGCGCGCGCCGACGTTGCCGCGGCGCAGGCCGCGATCGACACGCTGACCCAGCAGATCGCCCAGCAACACCTCGTGGTCGAGCAAGCGCAGCAGCAGGTCGCATCCGATCAGGCGGCGCTCACCTATTCGCAACAGGATTACCAGCGCTACACCGATCTGGAACGCACCGGCTACGGCACCGTGCAGAGGGCCCAGCAGGCACAGTCCGACATCGTCCAGAAGCAAGCGAAGCTCGACAGCGACAAGGCGGGAGTGGCCAGCGCCGAGAAGCAGATCGCCGTGTTTCAGGCGCAACTCGAGCAGGCGCGCGCAAGCTTGGCGCAACAGCAAGCGAGCGAGCACCAGGCCAAGCTTAATCTGAGCTACACGACGATCACCGCGCCGTTCGACGGCACGGTCGGCGTCCGCAACATCCAGATCGGACAATACGTCCAGCCCGGCACCCAGTTGATGGCGATCGTGCCGCTGAAGAAGATCTATATCACTGCCAATTACATGGAGACCCAGCTGACGCATGTGCAGCCGGGTCAGCCGGTGACGATGAACGTCGATACTTTCAACGGCACCGTCATCCACGGCTACGTCGAGAGCGTCGCCCCCGCCAGCGGCCAGCAATTTGCGCTGCTGCCGCCCGACAACGCCACCGGCAACTTCACCAAGATCGTGCAGCGCATCCCGGTGAAGATCGCCGTCGACCCGAACGACCCGCTCGCGGGACAATTGCGGCCGGGGATGTCGGTCGAACCGACGATCGACACCAACCCGTCGGACAACACCGCCCTATCCGCGCTCCGCGGCGGCAAGATCAACGGGTAACCGAGGGGAGGCGGCCATGGATGCCAAGCTGGATCCGACCGGCGAAGTGGTCTCGCTGAAGACTTGGATCGCCGTCGGCGGCGCATTGATGGGCGCCTTCCTGGCGGTGCTCAACATCCTCATCACCAATGCCTCGCTGCCCTATATCGAAGGCGGCATCGGCACCGGCGGGGTCAACGGCACCTGGATCTCCACCTCCTATCTAATTGGCGAGATCATCGTCATCCCGCTCACCGATTTCATGAGCCGGGTGGTTTCGATGCGCCGCTATCTGCTGCTCAACACCGCACTGTTCCTCTTCTTCTCGGCCTTGTGCGGTCAAGCGACAAATCTCACCGAGATGATCGTCTTCCGTGTGCTGCAGGGCTTTACCGGCGGCGTGCTGATCCCGCTCGCCTTTACCATCATCATCACCATGCTGCCGCCGGCAAAGCGGGCGGTCGGTTTTGCCGGGTTCGCCATCACCGCCACCTTCGCGCCGGCGATCGGACCGACGATCGGCGGTTACCTGACCGACAATTACGGCTGGCCCTGGGTGTTCTACGTCAACCTCGCCCCAGGCCTCGTCATGCTGGCGGCGCTGTGGCTCACCCTTCCCAAGAGCACGCCGCAGCCGGGTTTGTTCTGGAAGGCGGACTGGCTCGGCATCGCGCTGATGGCGCTGGGGCTTGCCACGCTGCAGACCGCTCTCGACGACGGCAATGTCTACAACTGGTTCCAGTCACCCTTTATCGTCAAGCTGAGCATCGTCTCCGGGTTGGCGCTTGGTGCGTTTGTCCTGTGGCAGTTTCTCGCACCGCGGCCGCTCATTAACTTACGGCTGCTGGGACGTCGGAATTACGGCCTCGGCACGCTCGGCAACTTTCTGCTCGGCTTTGGGCTCTACAGCTCCTCGTTTCTGCTGCCCCAATATCTTTCCATCTCGCAGGGCTTTGACGCCGAGCAGATCGGCGAGGTTGTTGCTTGGACAGGACTGCCGCAGCTTCTGCTCATCCCGCTGGTGCCCGCCTTGATGAAGCGGATCGACGCGCGCGTGCTCGTCGGGACCGGCCTCGTGGTCTTTGCTATGAGCTGCTTTATGAATTTGTGGCTCGACGCGGATTACGCGGCGCCGCAGCTGTTTTGGCCCGACGTCACCCGCGCCCTCGGCCAGTCGATCGTGATGACCCCAATCTCGGCGATCGCGATGGTCGGGATCGCGCCCAATGAGGCGGGTATGGCGTCAGGGCTCTTCAACATGATGCGCAATCTCGGCGGCGCGATTGGCACCGCCGCGGTCGCGACCATGTTTACCAAGCGCGAGCAGTTCCACTCCGCGATCATCACGCCGCAGATCTCGCAGCTCGACCCCGCGACGCGCGACCGGCTCGCCGACCTGCAGCGCTATTTCATGGCGCATGGCTATCCCGATCCCGCCGGCGCGATGCACCGCGCGATCATCGCCGTCGGCAACACTATCCGGGCACAAGCGACGTTCATGGGGTTTAGCGATGCCTTTGCGCTGATCGGGGTGGTGTTGATCGTCGCGGTCGCCGCGGTGGCGCTGATGCGCAAAGGTGCGGCAGCCGGCGGCGCGGCGCACTAAATTAGCGCACAGCCATTTTGGAGAGGCTGCCATGAACCAGACGATCACGATCGAGCGGGTCGATCACATCGGCATCCGGGTTCGCAATCTCGATCGCGCGCTCGCTTTCTATCGCGTGCTGGGGTTCAGCCTTCTGCACCGGGCCACCGGCGATGACGTGGCGATCATCCGCAATGATAACGGCGTCGAGCTCAACCTGATCTTCAACGCCAATGCCGGCGAGCCCGGCACGAACCTTTTGATGGACGTGCCGGAGAAGCGATCCGTGGGATGGCGTGCAGACCTCCCTTTGCGTCCTTGAACGCCGCGGTGGTGCCCGGCAGGAAATCCTTAGGATCGAAGTCGGCCGGGATCTTCTTGGGGTCGTCGAGAAATTCGTCGAGCGGCGTCGTCCAGCCGGCGCCGACCCAACGGCCGGAGTAAATAAAGGTCACGTTGATCACATCGTGCGCTGCGGAACGCGTCGACAGCTCGATGTCCATCCTCTGGTTGTAGATCGGGAATGCCGGCGTCTCGTAAACGAGCGCCTCGTAGGGGCCGGGTCCGAGATCGGCGCCCGGGAGGTCGCCCCGCGCGGCGCCGCGTCGGCGTTGGCAGCCGCACGTAACGCCGGAACCGGTACGAACCTCGACGACCCCCGCCACTTCCAGCGCGATCACCGCTTCGCGCACCGATGGACGGCTGACGCCGAGACGTTGGGCCAGCTCGCGCTCGCCGGGCAGCCGGTCACCGGCCGCATATCCGCCCTGCCGGATCATCTCGTCGATGCGACGGGCGATCACTTGGTAGAGGCGCGGCGAGACAACCCCGGACCGTTCGGTTACCCCAGTCGTCCCGGCTTTCTCTGCGACTGGATTCAGCAATCCGGTTTCGTCAGGACCGAGCATGAACCCCCGAAATTGGTCTTACCAGTTCTCATGTAACCGTCGCAATCGAACAGCGTCAATGCCTTTCGATACCTCTGAAGGGCGCCGTGTTTTTGCTTGCTCGGATACGAGGATGCGCTGCTGTCGCGTTCAGGACGTTCAGCCGGTCCGCTTCGGGGCATCTTCCGATCGCGGCGCAACGCCGCTATCAGCGCCGTTAGTGGACGACTTCAGACAACGCCAGCCAAGTTTAAGCCTGTGATCAACATATTACGCTGTTCGTCGTTACGCATATTGGCTGTATCAGGCATTGGCGCAGGGGTGATTTTACGCAGTTCCGCTGCGACCTGCCTGGCTCTATCGACGGAGTTCATATGCGCGTAACACGCCGCTAAGAACCGGTACGGATCGGGGAAACTTGGATCCTCCCGGATCCCCAATTTAAGCATCGTCACCCCTTCGTTGAACCGACCACTCAAGAAGTGAGCGGCACCGACCCAGGTTGTACCCCAGCCGACACGTGATCTGGGACTTAGGCGCCTCGATGTTTCGACGTGCTGAATTGCGGTATCGAGATCGCCGGCATAGAAGTGGATCATGCCGCTGACATGCCAGCCACGGGCATGACCCGAGTTGAGCTTTAGCGCGCGATCGATCAGCCCTCTGGTCAACTCGATGTCCTCTCCGAAATAGGCGAGGGCCAACGCGCAGTTTGCGATCACACCTGGGTCGTCACCGGCAAGTTCGAGCGCGTGCCAGGCGTGATCTGTTCCCTTCTGACAATCGGACACTGGGTTCTCGCTTCGGCCGTCTTCGACCAACCTCATGCGCCCGACTGACGCCCAGGCCGCCGCCGGCGCGTAATGCGGATCTTGGATCATCGCTTGTTCAAGCAAAGGAAGCGCTTCAACAAAGCGGACACCCGACGAGAGCGCCATTGCGTAGCTACGAAGATAGAGCTCTCGAGGAGTCAAATCCTCCGCCGGGCGGTCAAGGGAGTGCGCGGCCTCCGCGGCCTGCAAGACCGGTTCAACGGCCCCGGTGACGCCGCGTGCAACTTTCTCCTGAAAATCAAGAATATCGTCCAGCAACAGGTCGAAGCGGTCCGATGCGAGGCATGCTCCGGTTTTCGTCTCGACGAGGCGGTAGGTAATACGCGTCCGCCCGCCCACCGTCCGGAACGATCCTTCCACGACATACTGCACGTCGAGCTCATACCCGACCCGCCGTGGATCTACGACAGGGCCGCCCCGGTGCGAGAAGGAAAGGTTAGGCGACGTTACGGACAGCCAGGAAACATGAGATAGCGCAGTGACGATCTCCTCGGTGACACCATCAGCAAGATCATCCGCATCTGGACCCGGCGAGACGTTTCGGAACGGAAGCACCGCGACCCGAGTCTTTTGCGACGACGCCGGGATAAGAATGAGAGGAAAGATATGATCTGCGGTTGGTGGCCTATCGATATCGGGCACCCGATATCGGGCTGGGGAGCTGGAATTCGTCGTGCCTCGATCATCTTGCACCGCTCCACTGCGGACTCGCCGGACAAGTGTCAGGGTGTCGGGATCGGGGCTTATATTTAGCTCACGCCTCAGTATGCCGGCGCAAACCTCGAACTGGCGCAGCGCCTCACCGCGCCGCCCAGCCGCAGCGAAAAGCCGGATTAGAAGTCGATGTCCGTCTTCACGCAGCTCGTCGAGCGCGACAAGCCGCGCCGCGGTCGCGACCGCCGCATCAAGATCGCCAGCCGCCGCCTCGGCATCGGCGAGCCGTCGGAGCACCTGCATCGCCAATTCGGACAGGCGCGCTCGTTCCGATAAAAGCCATTCATCGAAGCCCTGCGATACCGACAACATATTTTCCAACAGCCCACCGCGATAGAGCCGGGCGCAACGGGAGAGGGTCTGGCAATCCGCAGCGCTCGCGAGCGCAATGAATTCCGCGGCATCGCTAACGACGCTGTCGAGGTCAAGCGACAGGCCGCCATCCTTCGCGAAGATAAGATCGCCCCCGGCCTGGCGGTTGAGCACCCACAGCGTTTGCCGCAGACTGTGTCGCGCCTCCTCGGGCGCGCTCCGCGCCCACAATAGGTCAGCCGCCTGCTCGCGACGCATGGGACGGTCGCGCAGCGCCAACATCGCAAGTAATGCCTGAGCCTTGCGCGGGACGTGGCCGATGGCCCGCCCGTCGATCTCAAGCCCAAATCCAGCCAGCAGGCTGAGACGGAAACAAACCGACATTACTAGGCACTCGAAACCGGCACGCCGAACACCGCAGATTTACCCCGCGCGGGGCTGCCAGTCAGCGACTTTGACGGGGAAGTGGCGTTTTGACGCTTTTTTGATGCGACCCTGGCCAAAGCCCTGACGCTCCAGGTCTATCAACGCCTGTCAGGAGCAACCGGTCGGGTGCGCGGGCGATGCTGACGAATGCGCTTGGTTATCTTGCGGCAAGCCTCGTTCTCGCGACGTTCTGCGCCAAGCGGATGGTCGCGCTGCGATCCATCGCCATCGCGAGCAACCTAGCCTTCATCGGCTACGGATATCTCGATTCCCTGTGGCCGATCCTGATCCTGCACGTTGTGATGCTGCCAATCAACATCGTCCGGTGCCGGCAGTCGATGCGCGCGTGCTGCAGCGTAGCCGAGGCTGAGACGGGAATGGCGAGGCGCAACCGATCGGCATCGATACGGCGGTCATTACCTCTCCGCGACCTCGCGGTGGGCGCGCTTGAACGGATCCGCGCCTTGCCCGGTCGCGAACGGGTCCAGCGCGAGCTTCGCACGATGGCAGCACGCGATTTTGCCGCCCCGAAGATGCCGCCTGGGGTGCGACGCTGGTCTTGGCAGAAGCCGAGCACCCAGGCACACCATCGCATTCCGGCACTGGGGGAGGATAGGTACGACCTCGAAGATCCCGGTCGCGCGGATTGAAGGCAGCCCAATCTCTTAGACCAAACCTTTGGCCCGCTATTTTGAGGCAAAATGCAATGCCGCATCTGATGACCCTGCTCGTCTGCTGGACGGTGACGATGGCAATGCTCTGCCTCGTCCGCGGGGGCGCTATCGGGGTATGGACGCGTAAGCCGACGCCCCTCCCCGAATGTCGACCTAGTGCTGTTTGGATAATCTTTTGATGGAGCTAACTGGCAGGCCGTTTGCAGTAAACGCGGCGAGCTGGCAGCGATTTTGCCGTTCCGTGGCCACTCCCGACATGAAATGCCCAACGATAACGTTGGTTACGTAGCGATTGGGAAACCCGGATGCTTCGCACGTACCTTGTCTTGCTCATTTGCCAAGCGGCGGGTGACATCATTCATCAGTTGGCGGGCCTCCCCCTGTCCGGCCCGCTCATTGGCATGGTTCTATTACTTGTCGTTCTGACAATACGAGGCGGTGCATCAGAAGAATTCAGGCGCTCGGGGCAAGCTACGCTCGGTTACCTATCGCTGTTTTTCGTACCGCCCGGGGTCGGCATCATGGAGCACTTGGCACTCATTCGCGCGCAGTGGCTGACCATGTTACTCGCGGTCATCATTTCTACCGTGCTGGCGATGATCAGCGGCGCGATCGTCATGCAATCCGTCAATCGGCTACATCGCCGGAGCCGCGCCCGCGTTCTCTTGGGTGCCTCTGTCGATAAAGGAGAGGCCGCCAATGAATGCCCTCACCGCCACCGCGGCTGTCCTGTCCCATAATCCCGTCTTCGGGGTCGTTGTCACGCTCGCAGCGTATGAGGCCGGATGCTGGATTCAACGCCGTTGCGGCGGCTCGCCGCTCGCCAATCCTGTGCTCATCTCCGTCGTCCTGATCATATTCGGGCTCGAAACTTGTCAGATCTCCTACGACGTTTATCTCCGGGGCGGCAGCCTCATCCGGTTCTTGCTCGGCCCAGCGACCGTTGCCCTTGCCCTGCCGATTTACAGCAACGCCGCGCGTATTCGAGAGGCCGCTCCCGGCATCTTGGCGGGAGTAACGGGCGGCGGGACGGTTGCGTGTGCGAGCGCAGTCGGCATCGCCTGGTTGTTGGGTGCGCCACCCGAACTCTTGCGCTCAATTGCGCCAAAATCGGTCACCACGCCGATCGCCATCGGAATTAGCGAGCAGATTAACGGTCTTCCCTCGCTAACTTCGGTTCTCGTGATTACCAGCGGCATTGTCGGCGCAATGCTATCGGGGCGTCTCTATGAATGGATAGGCGTCCGCGATTGGGAAGTGCGCGGGTTGGCCACCGGCATTGCCGCACATGGGATCGGGACCGCCCAAATGCTTTCTGTCAATGAAACCGCGGGAGCTTTCGCTGGCCTTGCCATCGGTCTGACTGGCCTCTTTACAGCGATCTTGCTCCCGGTGGTGATGCTTCTGTTATGAATACAAAGCCTGGATCGGAGGCATCGTTTCCTCCCAGGGCGACGATCTTGTTTCGGGCAAAAACGCCGATCGGCTCCAACCGCTCGGATTGACCGGACTGTCCCGTAAGCGGAAATTCGAAGAGAACTCCGCGGAGGCTAGGCTTATCCGGTGCTATTGGGCTCGTTTTTTGGCTAGCTTGGTTGGACCGTCACGTGCAGTTGCACCCCTGCCTGCCTTTGGAGATAGCCGAGCACGCTGAATAGATTTCGCGCTTGAGGATTACCCCCAGGGCCAAACATCCTAATAAGGCTCTTCGGTTGGTTTCCGGTTTCCTTGCCGAGCTTCTCGAAGCCGATCGGCGTCTTGATGCAGTCGCGAAGGATCGACTTGCCGGTTCCGATATCGCCGGCCAGCATCGTGTCGATCCCCCCGCGCAGCAGAGCTTCGCGGTAGGCGAGATCGGCAGCCACGTGCCGCTGCACCAGTTCCTTGAAATCTCGCGTCAATGCCATGTTCGCCTCCATACTATCGTGTGCCTCGTATGCGCTGCCGGTAGTCCACCCAGTTGGCGATAGCCGCCTCGATATCTCGCTGCTGCCGCTTCTGGGTGCCGCCGGTCAGGAGGATCAGGCTCTCGCCATCCCGGGCGATGCAAATTACCATAGGTCAATTAATGACATACAGCCTTATCCCATTGATTTAGCTAAGGATGATCTGACTCCGGCGCGGGTTGGTGCCGGGGCAGGATATGTCTTATCGACCCACCGGCCTACGGCGGGGGACCCGGGGCCTCGGTACGCTGCTCGGGCGTCAACAGGGCGTCAAGGGCCTCGGTGTTATTCCCCGAACACGGTAAACGGAAACTGGCCGCGGACGGCGTTGCCGGCAGTAAGCGAAATTAAATAGGCGCCTTTGCGCAGGCTGATGTCGAACTTGCACCACGCGATGTCCGGCGGCGCTTTCTGCGCCACGCAGGTGGAAAGCGTCGCCCTGCCCTGATTAAGCTGAAAGCGCAAGGCACCCGCTGTACGCGGCGAATGCTCCACCCGGATCGCAACCGCATCCATCGGCAGGTCAAAGGCGGTCTGCGGCAAGATCGGGTCGCCATTCGGCGTGATGTCGCGAGCGATGACGGCGACGGGAGCGTTACCGGCGTTTTCCGCCGGCGCGGGCAAACGCGTCGCCGCGGGCGACGCCGGCGGCGACGGTGGGGGCGACTGCGCCATCGCCGGTGCCGCCGAGCGCCGTGCGGCTGCCGGCGGGGCGCCGGTGACCACGCTCCGCCAATAGGCGACGGCGCAACCGGCAGCGGCGGGCAGCTGGGGATAGCGGTCGCGGGCGAATGCCGCCCCATTCGGCTCGCTCGAGCTGGAGCCGTAAAGCGGGCTCACCGTCAACTGCCCGGCGCCGTCGCGCGAAACGAGGTCGACGACCCGTTGCTGCAAGGCGGAACATTCGCCGTCGCTCTGCTCGACGATCGGGGGATAGGCGAAAAACATCGTCGGGATCAGCAGCGTGACAAAGATCAGGAGGAATTGGCCCATCGCCGCGCGCTGCCCCGCTGAACGGTATGCCCCCAATCCTATGCTCTTTCGGTTTACGAAGCGCTAACCATGACGCCAACTTGCGGGCGGCTTTGTTGCGATGCAATATTCCGGCGCTTGACGCGAAGTAAGTAAGTGCTTACTTAGCCGGCGTCATGGCAAATACCCGGCTCGATAGCGACGACCGGCGCCGCGCGATCGTCGACGCGGCGGTGCCGCTTTTTGCCCGCAAGGGGTTTGCCGGCACGACGACGCGCGAACTGGCGGCCGCAGCCGGCGTGTCCGAGGCGCTGCTCTTTCGCCACTTCCCGTCGAAGCAGTCGCTTTACCGGGAAATCCTGCGGCTCGGCTGCGACGGCGATCCGGCGTTCGAAAAGCTGGCGACCCTGCCGGCCTCGACCGAGACGGCGATCGGCATCGTGCGCTTTATGGTGCGGCGCTTCGTGCTTGGCGGCGAGGTCGAGCGCGGCGAGATGGATCTCAAGATGCGGCTGATGCTGCACAGTATCCTCGAAGACGGCGATTATGCGCGCGAGCTCTTCGCGGCGGTGGCGCCGCATGTCGTGCCGCTGTTTATCGCCTCGCTGAAGGCGGCGGAGCAAGCGGGCGATGTTGCGCCGCTCAACGCGAGCGGGACCAACCGCTTCTGGTTCGCCCATCACGTCGCGGCGATGATAGCGTTCGCCTTTCTGCCGCGCGAGGGATTGATCCCGTATGAGGGCGGGATCGAACAGCTGGTCGAGGACGCCAGCGCCTTCGTCCTGCGGGGGATCGGCATGACCGAGGCGGCGATCGCCGCTTCGCGCGCCGCGCCGCCGCTGCAATCGGCCGCTGATTAGCGCGAGTGGGGTGTCATGGATGACGTTACGCCGATCGTTCGACACGGACCTCATGAGGCGCCTGCGGCGCGGGTGACCGATCAGCCGCCGACCCGGGCGAAGCAAATTCGCTGGTTTGTTATCGTCGCGCTGCTGGTCGCGGTGGTGCTGGGCGGGCTCTACGGCTTCAACGCCTATCGCAACAAGATGATCGCCAACTTCTTCGCCAACAACAAACCGCCGCCGACCCAGGTCAGCGCGGTGACGGCGACAACCGCGGTGGTGCCGCGTTTTGCGAGCGGCATCGGCTCGCTGGAGGCGGTGCGCCAGGTGACGGTGACCCCGGAGGTCGGCGGCCGGATCACCGAGATCGACTTCGCGTCCGGCGCCGGTGTCAAACAGGGCGACAAGATCATCCAGATCAATGATGCGCCAGACCTCGGCGACCTCGCCAATTACCAGGCGCAGGCACGGCTTGCGCAGGTGACGCTGGGGCGCGCCCAGTTTCTCCAGAAGCGCCAATTCGGGCCGCAGACGGATGTCGATACCGCGCAGGCGCAGCTCGACGAGGCCAATGCGATGATCCAGAAAACCCAGGCGATCATCGCGCAGAAGACCATCGTCGCGCCGTTCGGCGGGCGGCTCGGCGTCCGCCAGGTCAATCTCGGTCAATACCTCAACCCGGGGAATCCGATCGTTACGCTGACCGACCTCAAG
>DATJSH010000180.1:0-6110 GCA_035504235.1 Allostellaceae bacterium
GGCTCGATATTATGCTTCAGAGGCTCAGCCAAGGGTCGCGTTGCCGGTGATTCTCATAGCGAGAACATGGCACCTGGCCGCGGCTTTTACGAGGCTGACTTGTAGGGCGGGTTAGCCGAAGGCGTAACCCGCCGGTCAGGAAAAGGTGGCGGATTACGCTGCGCTAATCCGCCCTACTGACCACCACTTCCCCGATCAGCCCGGCATCGTATTGGGTGAAGAACAGGCGGCCGTCGCTCATCGCTGTGATGCAGCGGGCGCCGCTCGCCGGCGTCGGAATGTCGTACTCGCCGCGCACGGCGCCGTCGGGCGCCATGCGGCCGATCTTGTTGACGGCATTGGCGGTGTACCAGAGGTCGCCGTCGGCGCCGACGGCGACGCCGCGCAGCGAGGACTCCGGCGTCGGCACCTTGTGCTCGGTGATGCGGCCGTCGCGATCGAGCCGGCCGAGCGCGTTGGTCGAGGTTTCGACGAACCAGATCGAGCCGTCGGGATGCGCCGCCATGGCGCGCGGCTGGCTGTCGTGGGACGGAATCGGAAACTCGGTGACCTCGCCATCCACCGTGATGCGGCCGATGCGGTTGCCGGCGGCCTCCGAGAACCACAGCGCCCCGTCGCGCAACACGATCGACAGCGGCCGGGCGCCGAACGAGATGCCGTCGCCGAATTCGGTGATGGCGCCGTCCGGCGTGATGCGTCCGATCTTGCTGATCTCGCTCTCGGAGAACCACACGTTGCCGTCGGGCCCGAGCGCGATGCCGTCCGGCCCCGCATAGGGCGAGGGGATCTGGAATTCGGCCAGTTCGCCGCGCGGCGTGATGCGGCCGATGCGGTTGATGGCCTTTTCGCAGAACCACAGATTGCCGTCGCCGCCGGCGATGATGCCGATCGGGGTCGCGGTCTTGGCCGGCAGCGCGAACTCCGTGAACATGGCGCTATTCGGATCGAAACGGCCGATCTTCGCCGCGCCGCTCTCGCAGAACCACAGCGCGCCGTCCGGACCCTCTGCCGCGATGTAGGGTTTGGCGTCCGCCGTCGGGATGCGGTGTTCGCGGATTGTGATTTTCGAATTGCTCATTGACTTGCCTTCATCGCGATTCGCCGGCCGGCACCGTCGGGCGGCGGCAAGCGGTCGTGGGCCGCCTTCATCAGGGCAAACCGCGCCATGACATTGTCGGGGAAGCGGGCGACCTTCTTTGCCACGATATCGACGTTAAGCGCCATGTTCTCCGAGGTCGCCGAAAGCCAGCCCTCCTCGGCATGAACGAGCCGCTCGAAATAGTGCATGCGCTTTGCGTCGAAGCCGAGCAGCTGGAAGGTGACGCGCACCGGCGCGTCGACCAGAAGCTCGCGCAGGTAGCGCACGTGCACTTCGGCGGTGAACGTCGAGCACTTCTGCTCCTCGACATAGCTCAGGCCCAGGCCAAGCAGCTCATAGACCTCGTCGACGGCGCGGTCGAACAGCACATTATAATAGGCCATGTTGAGATGGCCGTTGTAATCGATCCATGCCGGCTCGACCCGCATCACCGAGGAAACAAACGGCGCGAAGAACGGCGGCTCCGGGTCCGGGCGGTCGAGCATGCGGCATCCAATAACACGCGGAACCGCCGATGTGTTAACGCCGTCCTCCGCGCTCAGCCCACCCTGGCCCGCGCTTGACCGCGGCGCCGCGAGCCGCCACGTTCGGGGACAAACAAGGAGCGGCGATGGCTCTGGCCGAGACGATACAGCAAAGCAAGCCAGACCGCAGTGCGGTCGATGCGATGATCGCCAAGCTCGCCGCGCGTTTCGGCAACCGCCTGGTCACCTCTGAGGCGGTGCGCGCGCAGCACGGCCACACCACGACGTGGCTCGCGAACCAGCCGCCGGACGCCGTGCTGTTCCCGCAAAGCAGCGAAGACGTGCAGGACGCGGTGCGCCTCGCCGCCGCCCACCGCGTGCCGGTGATCGGCTACGGCACCGGCACCTCGCTCGAGGGCCAGGTCAACGCGCCGCGCGGCGGCGTCTGCCTCGACTTCCGCGACATGAACAAGGTGCTCGCCGTGCACGCCGAGGATCTCGATTGCGTCATCGAACCCGGCGTCACCAGAAAGCAGCTCAACGAATACCTGCGCGACCAGGGCGTGTTCTTCCCGATCGATCCCGGCGCCGACGCCTCGCTCGGCGGCATGGCGGCGACCCGCGCCTCGGGCACCAACGCGGTGCGCTACGGCACCATGAAGGACAACGTGCTGGCGCTCAAAGTCGTGCTCGCCAACGGCGAAGTGATGACGACGGCGCGGCGCGCGAAAAAGTCGTCGGCCGGCTACGACCTCACCCGGCTGATCGTCGGCTCCGAAGGCACGCTCGGCGTCATCACCGAGCTGACCTTGCGGCTCGCCGGCATTCCGGAGGCGATCGCCTCGGGCATTTGCCCGTTCCCGTCGGTCGAGGCTGCCTGCAACGCCACCATCCTCACCATCCAGTCCGGCATTCCGGTGGCGCGCATCGAACTGCTCGACGCGCTGCAGGTGAAGGCCTGCAACCTTTATTCGAAGCTGTCGCTGCCGGAAGTGCCGATGCTTTTTCTGGAATTCCACGGCACCGAGGCCGGCGTCGCCGAACAGTCGGAGCGGTTCGGCGAAATCGCCAAGGAACTGGGCGGCGGGCCGTTCGACTGGGCGACGCGCGCCGAGGACCGCACCCGGCTGTGGCAGGCGCGGCACGACTCGTATTGGTCGATCCGCCAGTTGCGCCCCGGCACCGAGGCGCTGTCGTCGGACGTGTGCGTGCCGATCTCGCGGCTCGCCGAATGCGTCACCGAGACCCAGCGCGACGCGCAGGCGAGCGGCTTTATCGCCCCCATGGTCGGCCATGTCGGCGACGGCAACTTCCACATGCTGCTGCTGGTCGACAACAAGGACCCCGATGAGGTCAAGCGCGCCGAGGATCTGCTCGAGCGACTGGTCGACCGCGCCTTGGCGATGGGCGGCACCTGCACCGGCGAACACGGCGTCGGCCAGGGCAAGATGAAATACTTGCTGGCCGAACACGGCGCGCCGGCGCTCGCCGCCATGCGCACCATCAAACAAGCGCTCGACCCGCTCGACATTATGAATCCCGGCAAGATCGTCGAGATCGAATAGCGCCGGCTCGGCATTTGTTCCCGGGCGCGGCGCGGCACGAACGCAGCGGCGCGCGGCGCCGCACCCGGGAAACCGACGATCGGCACAACGCCGCGACCCTTATGGCGGGGACTGCGGTCAGCCTGCCGGCTCACGAACCGGCTTGAGTGACGCCGGGAATGATGAGCTGGCTTGGCGTCACCGTTTCGTTCCGCAGATCGCCGATCGAGCGCATGGCGGCAATCAGATCGGCCAGGCCGCCGCGCGACACCACGTCGCTCTTCGGCATCACCTCGATCTTGCGCTCGAGATCATAGCTCTCGGTCGCCAGGTCGCGCGGCGCGTGGGACACCTTGACCATGATATCGATCGATTCGTTTCGGTGGTCGTTGAACCACGCGATCGCCTGGTCGAGGACGTGGATCAGTGTCTTCGCCGCTTCCTGATGGGCATTGGCCCAGGCGAACGTCGTGAACGCGCCCGCGAATGGTATGTCGCCGGCGGTGTCTCTGACCGAGGCAATGTTGTGAAAACCCGCCTTGTCGGCGATCAGGCTGAACGGGGGCAGGAGCATGGTCGCGGCCACGGTGCCGGATTTCAGCGCGGCCAGGCGCTGCGCCGTATTGGGGACGATGATGAAGCTGACGTCGCTGTCGGTCAGTCCGTTCGCCTTCATGATCTGTTCGACGTAAACGCGGGTAATGTCTATGGTGCCGCCGAGGCAGATCTTCTGACCCTTCAGGTCTTTCACCGATTTGATCGAGGGTTGCGCGTCGAACTCGTAAGGCGTCGTCCCGTTGATCATCCGCAGCACGCCGACCTTGGCCCCGGCGGCATCGGCGTGCACCGCTTCGACGACGCCATCGAGTCCGACGACGTCGAGCGAGCCGGCCACAAGCTGCTGCATCAACCCCGGCGCGCTCGGCACGTAGATGAATTCGGGCTCGAGTCCCGCCTGCTTGAAGAATCCCTCTTCCTCGGCGATCGCCCAAGGCCAGGCGCCGGCGGCAGGGCCTCCGATAATGCCGATGGAAATTTTTTCGGCGGCTTGTGTCGGCGCGGTGAGCAGGAGTGCGGCCAGAAGCGCGGCGCCCAGCAGGGCTATTGTTTGTCTCATGGCTTTTCTCCCCCTGTTGCAGAACGTCGGCCGCCGCCCGGTTTTTTGCGTGCAGGCCTGTCGATACTGAAATCGGCGGCATCGCCTTGTCAAAGGTGACTCCGAGGCGGTCGGGATTATGGCCTGAGACAAGGTGTCACGCCAATATCTGCGGCGGCGGCGAGGGCCGATCCCGGATTTCGCCCCGCTCAATGCGCGCCGCCCTTGCTTGCCTGGACGCCCGGCAATGCTAAGCTCGCGGCCGGGAGACGTCGGCGAAGTACCGGCAGGGGTGTAGTCAATGCGAGTGCTTAAAATCGTCGCGGCGATTATCGCGAGCCAATGCGCGCTCGGATTTGCCGTCGGCTTCACGTGTCCATGGCTCGGCTTTTATCTGCTCCACATCGGCAACCCGCAAACGCTGTTCGCCTGGTCGGCGGCGACCGCGGCGCCGTTCGCGCTGGCGATTGACGCTACGGCCTTCACCGCCATCGGCGTCTATGCGTGGCGCCGGCGCGTGGCGCGGTTTGCGCGAAGTGACCCGGGCTCAAGCCGGGCCGCGTGATCCGCACGGCGCACGCGAAAGCGGCGCCGCCGTTCCCTACGATCGTTTCGGCAGCCGCTCGTAACGCGGCAGACCCTCTTGGATGTGATGAAACGGCTGCTTGTCGATGGTGTAGATCGCCATCTGCGGGCCACCGAAAAGACTTGGATCGTCGAGGGTGCCGATTTTCAAGATCACGGCAGGCAGGCGCGGCCGCCGCGTGGCAATATGCGTGCCGCATTCGGCGCAGAATTCTCGCGTCACCGGCTGTTCCAGATCGCTGCGGGTAAACCGCTTGGGCGCCCCCTTGGTGTAACTGAACCGCTCGGGCGGCATGAGCATGAACATGTTCGGCGCACCGCCGCTGATGTACTGGCATTCGCGGCAATGGCACTGCGCTTTCAGCGTCGGCTCGCCCTCGGCCACGTAGCGTAGAGAACCGCAATAGCATCCGCCTTCCAGTTTCATGAGCGCGCTCCGCTGTCCTCGCCGATCAAAACTGGCGAACCCAACGCCGCGATTGTCAAGCCACAATTCGAAACGCCAGCAATTTCCACGTGTTAGCAGCGGAAACGAATCATGGCGGCAGTGTCACGATTTCCGCGTCCCGGAACGCCGGCAGGCGAGTGCGTCCCGCTGGACGCACGCCGCAGCCGATGTTGCGGTGCCGCACCCGTATGGTGCGGAGGGCGGGGTTCTTGCACCCGCCACGCGTCTGCCGGCGTTTCGCTTCCTTTCTTTCTGTTCCCCTCCCCCTTGTGGGGAGGGGTTGGGGTGGGGGTGGATAGGTAACGTCTCAACGTTGGGGCTCGACCTGTCCACCCCCCTCCCTACCCTCCCCCACAAGGGGGGAGGGAACGCAGGGCGTGCCGTGCCCGGTCTTGAGCTTCCGGTCCGTTCCACCGCCGGGGCGCTCTCACAAAGATCGACGCGCGGTCTTTCATGGCAATGGCTTTTTTGCGCATGATCTGATCCGAAAACCGGCGACCACCCCCGGATCGGGTCCGCCGGCAAGCTTTTCGGGATCATGCGGAGCAAAAACTCGGGGCGCGAACAAAAAAGCGCAGCGCGAGAACGAGAATCTATTTTCCCTCCCCCCGCGAAGCGGCGGGGAGGGTCGGCGAATATCGCGATAGCGATCTGAGCCGGGGTGGGGGCTTTTTTAGATCGGCGCCGGCGTGTGAGATCGGCTACGGGCGAACAAACGTGCAGATCGTTCCCCCCATCCCGCCGCTCATGGGGAGATTAAGGCGCAGCGCGAGAACGATATCGCACATCCGCCCCCGCGACAGCGGGGCAGGATGAGGATGCCACCGAGGACGAGGCCACGAGCGGTAACCGCCCCTTAAATTCGGCTCTCTAC
>DATJSH010000181.1:0-4291 GCA_035504235.1 Allostellaceae bacterium
GGCTAATGTACCGGGTCTCGTCACCGATCCCAGCAAAATCAAGGGCGGGCTTGTCCATGTGCCGAGCGGCGGCACGAAAATTCCCGCCTATCTCGCCGAGCCGAACCAGGCCGGCAATTACCCCGGCATCGTCGTGATCCACGAGGCGTTCGGGCTCGCCGACCATATCTGCGACCTGGCGCGGCGCTTCGCCAATATCGGCTACCGCGCGATCGCCCCCGACCTCTACTGGCGCGACGGCAACCCGAAGGACCCGGGCGACATAAGCACCGTGTTTCCGGTCATGTTCGGGCTGAAGGACAGCCAAGCGGTCGGCGATCTCGAAGCCTCGGCCGATTTCCTGCGCGCGCTGCCCGGCTCGACCGGGAAGGTCGGCGCCATCGGCTTCTGCTCGGGCGGGCGGCACACGCTGCTCTTTGCCGTCAGCAGCAGCAAGGTCGATGCCGCGGTCGATTGCTGGGGCGGGTTCATCAACCGCGCGACCCCGGATGCCGAGACCACGGCGTCGCGGCCGAAGCCGCCGCTCGACATGATGGGCAATCTGCACTGTCCGCTCTTCGGTGTGTTTGGGGTCGAGGACCAGAACCCGCCGGTCGCGCTCGCCGACGAGATGAAAAAGCGCGGCGCCGGCAAGGACGTGACGACGAAGGTGTATCAGAACGCCGGCCACGCCTTCCTCGCCGACTATCGGCCGAGCTACAAGGAAGAAGCCGCGCATGAGTTGTGGAACGATGCGACCGCATTTTTTGCGAAGCATTTGAGGTAGGTAGGCATTTCCCTCTCCCAATTGAACGGGAGAGCGCCGGGTTGAGGGGCCCAAGCGGCGACTAATCGATAAACAGCGTCGCGGGTTGTTCGAGATACGCCTTGACCTTGGCGATGAACGAGGCCGCCTCCCAGCCGTCGACGATGCGGTGATCGAACGAGGACGACAGGTTCATCATCTTGCGCACGGCGACCTGGCCGTCGCGCACGACCGGGCGCTCGTCGATGCGGTTGACCCCGACGATCGCGACCTCGGGGTGATTGATGACCGGCGTCGCCATAAGCCCGCCGAGCGCGCCGAGGCTGGTGATGGTGATCGTCGAGCCGGTCAGCTCCTCGCGCTTTGCTTTTGCGACGCGCGCCGCCTCGGCGAGCCGCGCGATCTCCGCCGCCGCCTGCCATAGATCGAGCCGCTCGGCATGGCGCACCACCGGCACGGTGAGCCCCGCCGGGGTTTGCGTCGCGATGCCGATATGCACGGCGCGATGGCGGTGCAGCACACCGGCCGCGTCGTCGAAGCGGGCATTGACCTGCGGATGCTCGGCGACCGCCCTGACGATCGCCCGCATCAGAAACGGCAGCAGGGTCAGGTGGCCGCGGGCCGCATGCGTTTGGTTGAGATGGGCGCGCAAGTCCTCGACCGCGGTGACGTCGACCGCCTCGACATAGGCGAAATGCGGGATGCGCCGCCACGCTTCCTGCAGGTGCTCGGCGATGGCCCGGCGCAGCCCGGCCAGCGGCACGTCCTCGATCTCGTCGCGCGGCTCTGGCGTCGAAGCAGGCGCCTGTCGGCTTTCGGCATAGCTGAGCACGTCGGAATGGGTGATCCGCCCTTCCGGCCCGGTGCCGCCCACGAGGCGCAGATCGATGCCGAGATCGCGCGCCCGATTGCGCACCGCCGGCGCGGCGAGAGGCTTGCCCTCCGGCGCTGGCTGCCCCTCACCCTCCCACGCCTTCGGCGCGGACCCTTCCCTCTCCGCGTGAACGGGGCGGGGGGTATCGACGCGCTCCCTCTCTCCGCGTGCGGGGTGAGGGGCGAGTTCACGCTCTCCGCCCGCCTCTGTTTCGATCACCACGAGGTCGGCGCCGACCGCCAGCTTCTCGCCGACCTTGCCGCCGAGCGCCACGACCCTGCCGGCGGCGGGCGAGGGGATTTCGACCGTCGCCTTGTCGGTCATCACCTCGGCGAGCGGGTCTTCTTCATCGATGACATCGCCGATTTTCACCAGCCAGCCGACGATCTCGGCCTCGGTGGTACCTTCGCCGATATCCGGCAGCTTGACGACGCGCTGCACGCGGCTACGCCTGCAATACCCGGCGGATGCCCGCGGCGACGCGCTGGGGCCCCGGGAAATAGGCCCATTCGAGCGCGTGCGGGTAGGGCGTGTCGAACCCGGTCACCCGCTCGATCGGCGCTTCGAGGTGGTAGAAGCACTCTTCCTGCACCAGCGCCGAGAGCTCGGCGCCAAACCCGCAGGTGCGCGTCGCCTCGTGAGCGATGACGCAACGGCCGGTCTTCTTGACCGAGGCGACAATGGTCTCGAGATCGAGCGGCAACAGCGTGCGCAGGTCGATCACCTCGGCGTCGGCGCCCGCTTCCTCGGCCGCGGCGAGCGCGACATGCACCATCGTGCCGTAGGCGAGCACGGTCACCGCGCTGCCCGGGCGCACCACAGCCGCCCGGCCGAGCGGCACGGTGTAGTAGTCCTCCGGCACCTCGGCCTGCGGATGCGCCGACCATGGCCGCGCCGGGCGGTCGGGATGGCCGTCGAACGGCCCGTTGTAGAGCCGCTTCGGCTCGAAGAACACGACCGGGTCGTCGTCCTCGATCGCGCTAATCAAGAGGCCCTTGGCGTCGTACGGGTTGGACGGCATCACCGTCTTCAACCCGCAGACATGGGTGAAGATCGCCTCGACACTTTGGCTGTGCGTCTGCCCGCCGAAAATTCCCCCGCCGCACGGCGCGCGTACCGTGATCGGCGCGGCGAACTCGCCGGCCGAGCGATAGCGGATGCGTGCCGCCTCGGAAATCAACTGGTCCGTTGCCGGATAGATGTAATCTGCGAACTGGATTTCGACGATCGGGCGCAAGCCGTAGGCGCCCATGCCGACCGCGGCGGCAAGCATCCCGCCCTCGGCGATCGGGGTGTCGAACACGCGGCGCTCGCCGAATTTTTTCTGCAGCCCCTCGGTGACCCGGAACACGCCACCGTAGAACCCGACATCCTCGCCGAAGATCAGCACCTTGGGATCGCGCGCCAGCATCACGTCGATCGCCGAGTTGAGCGCCTGGACCATCGACATCGTGCTCATGGCTGGCCCTTAGCCTCGCGCAGCTGGCGGCGCAAATTCCACGGCATCTCCTTGTAGACAT
Source organism: Allostellaceae bacterium (assembly GCA_035504235.1). Lineage (GTDB taxonomy): Bacteria > Pseudomonadota > Alphaproteobacteria > ATCC43930 > CGMCC-115725 > DATARH01. The sequence goes on from DATJSH010000181.1 coordinate 3,140, forward strand.
CTTCGAACAGCGTCTCGATCGGGAAGCGCTGCCCCTCGCCGAGCGTGCCGAATTTTTGCGCCTCGCGGTCGGTATCGCGCACGAGCTGGGTCAATTCCTTTTCCTGGGCTTCGTGGCGGTCCTCCGACCACTCGCCGCGGCCGATCAAATGCCGCGCCAGCCGCGCGACAGGGTCGCCAAGCGGCCATTTCTGCGGGTCGTCCTTGGGGCGGTAGCGGGTCGGGTCGTCGCTAGTCGAATGCGACCCGGCGCGGTAGGTGAAGAGCTCGACCAAGGTCGCGCCGTGATTGGCGCGCGCCCGGTCGGCGGCCCATTTCGTCGCCGCGTAGACCGCGAGGAAATCGTTGCCGTCGACCCTGAGGCACGCGAGCCCGAAGCCGATCGCCCGCGCCGCAAAGGTCGCCTCGTCGCCACCCGCGACCTCCTGGTGCGAGGAAATCGCCCACTGGTTGTTGACGACGTTGAGCACGACCGGCGCGCGGTACACTGCGGCAAAGGTCAGCGCATGGTGAAAATCGGCCTCGGCGGTCGCCCCCTCGCCGATCCACCCAGCGGCGATGCGGGTGTCGCCCGAATAGGCCGAGGCCATCGCCCAGCCCACCGCCTGCGGCAACTGCGTGCCGAGGTTGCCCGAGAGCGAATAGTAGGAATATTCGCGCGACGAATAGAGCACCGGCAATTGCCGGCCCTTCAGCGGGTCGTGCGCGTTGGAATAGACCTGGCACATCAAATCGAGGATCGGATAGCCGCGCGCGATCAACAGTCCCTGCTGGCGATAGGTCGCGAACAGCATATCGTCGGACTTGAGCGCCATCGCCTGCGCCACCGACACCGCCTCCTCGCCGGTCGACGTCATGTAGAAACTGGTCTTGCCGGTGCGCTGCGCGCGGTACATGCGCGAATCGTAGGCGCGGGTCAGCATCATCGACCGGAGGCCCTGGCGCAACGTTTCGGGGTCGAGACGCGGGTCCCACTCGCCGAGCGCCTTCCCCTCGTCGTCGAGCACGCGGACGAGCCGCGTCGCCAGCGGATGGGTCTTGACCGACGGCACATCGATCGCCGGCCGCTTGACCTTGCCGGCGGCGCTCTCATGCATATAGCTGAAATCGGCATGCCCGCCCGGAAGCGGCCGGTGCGGCGGGATGTGCAGCC
>DATJSH010000182.1:0-3954 GCA_035504235.1 Allostellaceae bacterium
GCAACCCCCGGCGGCCGCGCCACCGCCGCTCCTCACGCGGTTATACCGGGACGCGTTGCGCGGCTTTGCGGCAAGCCCGCTCTATCGCCACACGCTGATGGGCCGGGTACCGGCGGATTTGCGCCTCAGGGTCGGCGAGCGTTGGCCCGGCGATGCGAAGCGTGGCGCGACCATCCTCTCCGGCGAGATCGCTTTCGCGGGACAGGTGGTGCGCAACCCGGTGCCGGTATGGTTTCCGCCGGAGGCTGGGGTCCACTGGCTGGCCGCGTGGCACGATTTCTCCTGGGTCGCCGATCTGTTGAGCGTCGGCGGTGGCGCCAGGGATGCGGTGCGTGCGTTGGTGCAAAGCTGGCTCACTGACAATACCGCCTGGCATCCTGTCGCCTGGCGCGCTGACGTGTTGGCGACGCGCGTCTACACCTGGCTTGTGCATTTTGACGAGATCGCCAGCCGCGAGGCGGACCGGCTGTTGCGCCGCGCGATGCTGGTAAGTCTTGCCGCGCAACTGCGCCACCTGGCGCGGACGGCGGCATGGGAGCAGACGGGTCCGGCGCGGCTGCGGGCCCTGAAGGGCCTCATCGCCGGTATTGTCGCCTTCGGCAACGGCGAGAAGCGCGTCGCACGGGCGCTGCGCGCGGTGCAGCAAGAGCTCCCCGCGCAAATCCTGCCCGATGGCGGCCACCGCACGCGCAACCCCTCGATGCAGCTCGACGTGTTGCGCGACCTGGTCGATACCCGCGCGGCGCTGCGCGCCGGGCATATCGAGATTCCGGCTTCGCTGCAGGATGCAATCGATCGCATGGCGCCGATGCTGCGCTTTTTCCGCCATGGCGACCGCAAGCTGGCCCTGTTCAACAACTCGGTCGAGGAAGACGGCATCCTCGTCGACCTCGCGCTGACCCGGTCGGAGACAAAGGGTCGTGCGCCGATGCAGGCGCCGCATTCCGGCTATCAGCGGATGCATGCCGGCCACAGCACGGTGCTGATCGACATCGGCAAGCCGCCGCCGCACGGTTTCGACGAGGCGGCGCACGCCGGTCTGTTGTCGTTCGAGATGAGTCAGGGGCGCGAGCGCCTCATCGTCAATTGCGGCGGCTATCGTGGCGCCCACCGGATGTGGCGCCACGTCGCGCGCTCGACTGCGGCCCATTCGGTGCTGGTGCTGGCCGATACCAACTCGGTCGAGATCGCCGATGACGGCACCATCGGTCGGACGCCGGCGACAATCCGCTGCGAGCGTGCCGAAGACGATGGCGCGCAATGGATGGCGGTCAGCCACGATGGCTACCGTCAGCGCTTTGGCCTGAGCTACGCCCGCGAACTCTACCTCGCGGCCGATGGCGACGATCTGCGCGGCGAGGACAAGCTTACCGGCCGCTCGGGCACGGCCTTTGCCGTGCGCTTTCATCTGCACCCGTCGGTCGAGCCGCAACTGGTGCAAGAAGGGAGCGCGGTACTGCTGCGCTTGCCGAGCGGGCTCGTCTGGCGCCTGCGCGCGACGGGCGCCGAACTGGGCCTCGCGGAAAGCATCTATCTCGGCTCGGGTGAGCTCAAAAAGACGCAGCAAATTGTGCTCAGCGGCACCACCGACGGCAATGGCGCCTCGGTGCGCTGGGCGATCCGGCGCGAGGGCCGCGCGGGCGAATTGTAATCCCTCCCTTGCTTGCATTGCTTGCCGTTGCGGTCTTGGTCTTTGCCGTGTCATGCGCGGGCACACGGGCGCTGATTGTGGCGCTGCGGCGGCGGGCCGTGCTTGACCGGCCGAACGAGCGCTCCTCGCATGCCGTGCCCACGCCGCGCGGCGGCGGGATTGCCGTGATCGGTGCCAGCGTGGGCGCATGGCTTACGCTTGCCGCCGCAGGAGTTCTGCCCCCGGCTTCGATGCTCGTCGCGCTCGCCGGCGCGGGGCTGGCGCTCGTGTCGTGGCTTGATGATTTGCGCGGTTTGTCGCCGGGCATCCGCCTGCTTGCGCAGTTCGCCGCCGTCGTGGCCGGCATATGGGCATTGCCGCCTAGTGAAATTTTCCAGGGCTGGTTGCCGCGCGGTCTTGATGCCATGGCCGGCGCGCTGGTCTGGGTGTGGTTTGTCAACCTGTTCAATTTCATGGACGGCATCGACGGGATCGATGGCAGCGAGGCGGCGGCGATTGGCTTCGGCATCGTCCTGGTGGCGAGCGTCGGCGGGCTCGATCTCGCTCTTGCCGCGCCGGCTGCCGCCATCGCGGCGGCGGCGCTCGGATTTCTCGTTTGGAATTGGGCGCCGGCGCGCATTTTTCTCGGCGATGTCGGCAGCGTGCCGCTCGGTTATCTGCTGGGGTTTTTGCTACTCGAGTTGGCCGGTCTCGGCCGTTGGCAGGCGGCGCTGATCCTGCCGCTATATTTTCTCGCCGACGCCACCATCACCCTGCTGCGCCGGCTCGCGCGCGGCGAGCGGGTCTGGCAGGCGCATCGCGAGCATTTCTACCAGCGCGCCGTGCAGCGCGGGCTCTCGCACGATGCGGTGGTGCGGCGGATCATCGCCGCCGATATCCTGTTGATCGCCTGTGCTTGGGCAGCAGCGGCCGGTTGGGGATTCGCCGCCCTGGCGGCCGCGGCGCTGACCGTTCTGGCGCTGCTGATCGAGCTGGGGCGCCGCCGGAGTTGAACCCGGCGCGATGCGCTTGCCCGGCGGTAAAGCGCGGCCTATACCGCGTTTACATCTTCGCGGAGATTGATTGCGATGAGTTCCGCGCCGCGCCCAATTTCATCGACAAATCACGGGCGCCGGGCGCTGATCTCGGTCAGCGACAAGGCCGGGCTGGTCCCCTTCGCCCGCGGGTTGGTCGCGCACGGTTTTGTGCTGGTGTCGACCGGCGGCACCGCCAAGGCGCTGGCCGATACCGGGCTCAGCGTGACCGAGGTGGCGACCGTCACCCGCTTTCCGGAGATGCTCGAGGGCAGGGTCAAGACGCTGCACCCGGCGATCCATGGTGGGCTCCTCGCACGGCGCGACCGCGACGACCACCTCGCGGCACTGGCCGAGCACGGTATCGGTGCAATCGACCTGCTCGTCTGCAACCTCTATCCGTTTGCCCAAACCGTCGCTTCGGGAGCGAGTCATGGCGATTGCGTCGAGAATATCGACATTGGCGGCGTCGCGCTGATCCGCGCCGCGGCCAAGAACCATGAGTTCGTCGGCGTAGTGACCGAGCCCGCGCAATACGAAATCGTGCTTGCCGAGCTCGAAGAGCGCGGCGGGGCGATCGGCGACGCGCTGCGGCGCAGCCTCGCCGCGAAGGCATTCGCCCTGACTGCGGCCTACGACGCGGCGATCGCCCGCTGGATGGCGAACGAGGAGGGCGTCGCTTTCCCCCAGCGCCTCGCCTTTGCCGGTCAGCTCGGCGAAATCACCCGCTATGGCGAAAACCCGCATCAGGCCGGCGCCGTCTATCGTACCGACGACAAGCGGCCGGGAGCGGCGAGCGCGCGGCTGCTGCAGGGCAAGGACATGTCCTACAACAACTACGCCGATACCGATGCTGCGTTCGAATTGGCCGCCGAATTCCGCGAGCCGGCGGTCGTCATCGTCAAGCACGCCAACCCATGCGGCGTCGCGACGGCTGCCGATCTGCGCTCGGCATGGACACGCGCGCTTGCCTGCGACCCGGTCAGCGCCTTTGGCGGAATCGTTGCGGTCAATCGCCCGCTCGACGCGGCGACCGCTGAGGAAATCGCCAAGATCTTTGTCGAGGTCGTCATCGCCCCCGAAATCGATGAGGCGGCGGCCGCGGTCTTTGCCCGCAAGCAATTAGTGCGCGTGCTCGTGTCCGGTGGCATGCCCAATCCCGCCGCGCTGGGCATGACCTTTCGCTCGCTGGCCGGCGGCTTTCTGGTGCAGGGCCGGGACAATGTCGTCGCCACCGCGAACGACCTGAAAGTCGTCACCAAGCGCGCGCCGAGCGCGGCGGAAATCGCC
>DATJSH010000183.1:0-7618 GCA_035504235.1 Allostellaceae bacterium
TTTTCTGAAGGGCGCTTCACGTGCAAAGCCACGCTGGCGGGGCGAGGGCTAAGGTCAAACGCACAAAATCTCGACCGGCACGATGGCGACCGCCTGGTCGCCGAGCACGCCTTCGTCGGTCTCGATCTTGCCGCTGATATAGGCGTGCTGGACTTGCGCCGGCAGGCCGAGATCCTGGATGCCGGTCGTCGCCGACGGCGCGAGCGCCGCCTCGACGGCGTCGAGCAGCGGGTTCAGCACCGTCGCCGGCGCGAGATAGGGGTCGCTCGAATGGGCATAGATATAGAGATCGACCGACAGTGTCCACACGGTCGGCGCGCCCAGCGTGTTGATCTTTGCCAGCTCGGTCTTCTGCGCCATGAAGATTGCCGGCTGCTCGGCCGGCGCAACATCGCTCCAATGGCGCAGCCGGCGGTCGACAGCGGCGAAATCGGCGGCACTCTCGATAAGGCCGAAGAGCGCGGCGTAGATCGGCTCGCGGTTGATCATCCCTGCACCGCCTGAGCCGCCGCGGCTTCGATCGCAGCGCGGATTTCACCCTCGCTTGCGGCGAGCGCCGAGCGCATGAACGAGCGCTCCGGCATCGCCACCGCCGGCAAGGTCACGCGCTTGAAAAAGCGCTGCTGGCCGCGCCAGGGAAAGGCCAAGGCGCGGGCGTTTTGCGGCAGGATGGTGCGCGCCGGCATCATGCCGCCATATTCGTGGATCGCCGCATACGGCGAGTCGCTGCTGACCGTCGCGCTGGCGCCGCTGCCGCTTCGCTCGACCGAGATCGCTATGCTGCCGGCGAGCCGGCCGCTGCGCTGCTGCAGCACCTGGCCGGAGAGGTTGCGCTCGACCCGGTCGCGCAGCACCCCGCCAAGCCGCTCGACCTCCTCCGCGAGACGCGCGCCCAGGGTTTGCGGCAGCGCGGCAAACCGCGCGGCAAGCGTGTCGAGACCGTTGACTTGCACGTCGATCATAGCGCCGCCGCCACGGTTGCCGGGTCGGCTGCGGTCGGCGCCAGCAGGCGCGCGAAACCCGAGACCGGCGCCACCGCCTGATACTGCATCAGCAGCGTCTTGATATCGTCGCTCATGTCTTTTTGCGAGAAGGTGACGGTCTCGCCGCTCATCAGCGCTTTCGACACCTCGCCGATGCGGCTGCGCTCGCGGTAGCGCTGACAGACCAGCTCAATGCAGGCCTGGGCGATGTCGGGCGGCACGCTGGCGTAGCCGGCGGTGTAGGTGACGACGACATTCTGCGCCCGCCGGCTGAAGACATAGCCGCGCAAGGCCAGCTCGGTCGGGCTGAACACGTACCCCGCGCCAAAGCCGCCACTAAATCCCTTTGGCGCCGGCGCGGGCGGGATGGCGAGGCCGTCGATCGACAGCGCGATGACATTGACCACCGGCGTATTGGCGAAGCTGAGGCGCTGGCCGCCATTGCCGTCGCGGATTTCGAGCCAATCCGAGAGAGCGATCTGCCGCTGCAGCCAGCTCTGGATGAACTGCGACGCCGCGGTGACGAGACGCGAGAGCAGCGCATCGTCGGTCGCGGGGAACGGGTTCTGTCCGGTCTGCAGCCACGCCGTCACGTCGGAGAGTTGGCAGAGGTCGCCAAAAGCCATGTAACTGTCCCAGTAAATATTCACAGTGAGGCGGCGAGGCAGTGAGTGAATGAACCCCTCACCGTCTCACTGTCTCATTGTGAATTTTGATCAGCCGTTGCCGATGTTGGTGATGACGCCCATCGCGAAGGGCGCGTAGACCGCGAGCACCTCTTCGGCATAGACGCCGACCTGACGCTGGCGGGTCACCACCGGCCAGTCGATCTGGTAGTAGTCCTGCCGGGTCTTGACCTCGGCGACGTTGGGCACCTCGTTCGACTGGTATTGCACCGGTAGGTTCTCGGCCCAGCCGACGATCGTGCCAGGCGGCACTTTCGGGTGGATGCGGATCGGAATGCGCAGGCCGCCGTTCAACGCGAACGGGTTGAAATAGAACGATACCGCGCCCGCCGCGGCGAGATCGTAGGGGTTGCCGTCGCCGGTCACGTCGTAGCGCAGCAGCGGCGCCGACGCGTTCGACAGCACCTTGGCGGTGATGTTCTTCAGTTCTTGGACATTGACGTAAAGCACGGTTGGCGAGAGCTGATAGTTGTTCCACATGGTCTGGAACATCGTGTCGATCTCGTTGACCGAGCCGCGTCCCGAGCTGGTGAGCGGCGTGCCGGTGCCGGCGGTGCCGGTCGCCTGGGTCGCGACATAAGCGTTAGAGCCGCTTTTGAACGCGTTGGTCAGGAGCCCATCGAAGGCGTAATTCGGGTTGGCCGAATTGTCGGCGGTGACGGCGGTCTGCGCCTGCTGGCCGCTGGCGAGCGGCGCCGCGAAGGCGGCGCTGTTGATCGTGGTGATCGCCTGCAAGGTCTCGGCGTTGGTCGCGGTGCCGACATACCAGGCATAGGCGACCGCGCCGGCGAGCGGGGTGACGGTGACCGATAGGGTCTGGCCCAGCGTCACGGCCTGGCTCGATTCGGCGCTGACATTCGAGGAGCCGCCGGAGAGCGTGTATTGGGCGCCATCGGCGCCGGTGATGGTCTTGGTGGTGGCGACACCGCCGGCGAGGCTCGAATTCTGGTAACCCTCCAGGGTGAGGCCGACGACCTTGACGTAATAGGTCGCGGCGGGCAGCGTCGCCCCGGTGCCCGCGGCCGACAGCACAGGGGTCGCCGGCGTGCCCAGCTGCAGCGAGGCATTGCCGCCGAGGATCGCCATCTCCTCCTTCAGCATCATCTTCTGCAAGAGGCGGAAGGTCATGCGTGCCTGAATATCCTCGAAATCGCGGCCGGCGCTGATCGCTTCGTAGGTCGCCGCGTCCTCCTCGCCGATGGTGACAAAGGTCGCCGATTTCGAGGCGGTCGTGTACGACATCTGGCCCGAGCGCATTCCTTCCGGAACCCAGCCCATCGCATCGAAGCCCGAGCCGATGAGCGCCGTCACCTGGCGCCAATTGGTCGCCGTGCCGGTGCCGCCGCCGACGCGCGGGATGACGTTGCGGATCGGCGTCACGAACGGATAGAGGTTCTTTGCCGGCGCCTGCAGGTCGAAGGCAACGAGGCCGGTCGAGGTCGAGATCGTCTTGGCGATCTGGTCGCTAGGCGAGCGCAGCGCGCCCTTGACCAGATCGAGCGTGTCAAAAGTCGGGTTCATCGGGTCATTTCCCTCCGCTCGGGCATAGAAAAGCCCGGCGAAAAGCCGGGCAGGAAAAGCAATTCGACAATGAGACGGTGAGGCAGTGAGATCAGGATGGCTCGCTCATTGCCTCACTGCCTCATTGTGAAATTATCGGCGCTATCGCGCCGTGAACGGCCGGATGGGGTTGGCGTGCGACGCCTTGATCAGCGCCAGGGTGCGGTCCTCGTCGCTCATGCGGGCGAGCGCCATGACGACATCATCGGGCGAGGCGCCGGGGTGGAAGCCGTCCTCGCGCTTCGAGATATTGCCGGCGGTGCGCGCCACGGTCTGTGGCGGCAGCGGCATGGCCTCAAGCTCGGCGACGCGTTTGGCGAGTGCGTCAAGCCGCGGCAGCACCTCGCTGCTGAAGGCCTTTAGCAGATCGCCGGCGCGGGCGGCCTTGTCGGCATCCATATGGGCCTCGTCGTCGTCCGGGACAAACCCGTCGCATTTGGCGCCGGCGCGGCACAGCGCGTCATGTGCCTCCCTGAGATGACCGAGCATGGTCTTGCGGCGCGCCGCGGCTTCCTTTTGCGGCTTGCAGCACTCGCCGCCGGTCATCGCCTTCAAACAATCGTGGACATGATCGAGCGCCGCCTGGTTGGCGATCGCGTTGGCCATTGCCTCGTGGGCGGGGCCGGTCGCGGCGGGCGGGCCAGCGGGGTCGATATGCGCCTTCCACGCGGCGACGATGCGGTCCCTCACCTGCTGCAGCTCGCCGGCGGTGTAGGGCGCGGCGTTGGCGGCCATGTGGATAAAGGCCCAGGCGGCGCGGATGTGCCGCTCGCTGTCGAGCGGATAGCGCTTTTTGCCGTCAGCCTGGAAGCCGGGATCGGCGTAGGCGATGTCATCCGCCATATGCGCACCCTCCGCCTTCCAGCAATCGAACACCGCCTCCGGGTTGGCCGGGCGGTCGACCAGGCTGATCTCGGTGAGGGCGAGCGCGGTAATGACGCTGCGGTCGGCCGGCGAGCGCGCCTTGACCTTGCCGCCGACCGAGAACCCCTTGTAGACGCCGCTCGTCACCTTGTCCCAGGCGTGGGGGTCGACGATGCGGGCGCCGACATAAAGTCCCTTGTCGTCGACCCCGGCCTCCTCGGCGATGCCGACCGCCGACATCTGGTGCATCTCGCGGATATTGGCGAACTTGAGGTAGTCGCCCAACGCCGCGGCGAGCGCGTCGCGGGTGATGACCTCGCCCTGGTCGTCCTCGGCTTCGGTCGAGGCATAGCCCCAGACCATCCGCTGTTCGGTATCGACCTTGGCGATCGGAGCGTAAAAGCGCATCGCGTTGTGTTCCTTCAGGAAAGCTATCGCGTCATGGCCGGGTAGATTCCCGGCCACTGACGCAAACTCCGGACCGAGTCCGAGCAAAAGGAAAAACGTTTAGTTAATCGCCATTGCGGGCGGCCGCCGCGCGGCGCCGGAGCTCGGCGGCAACCTCCTGTTTGTTGCCGGCCGGCGTGCCGAAGAGACCGGGCGTCCAGTGATCGTCAGGCATCGTCTCGCAATCGGTCAGCGCTGCAGCCTCATCACCTAGCCGCGCGTAGCAATCGGCGCGAAACAACAGGCCAAAGCCGCCCTTCCATTGCACCGGGTCTTCCAGCTGCTCCGAACGATCGTAAGCCCCGATCGCTTCACGGTAACGCCCAAGACCATGAAGTACGCGGGCGCGGGCTCCGTGAGTTGCGGGGTCATCTTCAAGCGCAAGCGAAGCGTCCAGATCAGCTAAGGCGAATTCCAGCAGGCCAAGCGATTCCCACGCCTGGTGCCTAGTAAAATACGCGAGGGGATCGTCGGGGTGCTGCTCAATGAGCTGATTGGCCAGCTCCAGAAAGCGCTCGGGGTCTTTCAACAGCTGGTAAAACTGGCGATCGATGTCCTCGTGCGTAATCTTCTCGCCCATCGCCCAATGCTCAGATCGGGTTGGCGGCGACGTGGGCGTTGATCGAAAGGTTCGCACGTCGCTCTTCGGTCGTCAATTTGCGCTGCTCGGGTTCGGGCTCGAGACCTTTCCGAAATAACTCAGTATGTTCGCCGTACTTGCGATCCATCTCCAAAAAAATCTTATGAATGTCGGGTGGAAATGGCGTAGCGCAATCGATCTTCGTATGCTCCTTTCCGCATTCGAAGCCCGTAGTTCGGTCGAACTTGAGATCGTCTTGGGTGTGTATTCGGCGAGCATAGATCGTCCCATCGTCGACCGCCGTCACCAGGCATACGAGGCTCGCCCCGTTTGAACTGCGGCCATGAAAGATATCCCCCACGGCCAGTTTCCGCAGCGCGCTTTCGCGGTCAGTCATCATGAATGCAGTCCTATTGCGGCTTAATATAATAGGGCTCTAACTCTTCGAGTTTCTCCGCTGCGGGTGCATTTTCTAGACCCAAATATTTTACCGCGCAGTCCCAGCAGAGATTTCGACCGCCTATACGGAACATAGCACTGGAACCAGAGCTTCCGCCGCTTGGCAACCGGCTGAGAAGCCGTCGCATTTTAAACCGCCGCTGGCTGCAACTTCAAATTCACCGTTGCCGCCGTTCGCCCACTGACCTCCGTCGGGGTTGCCTTTGGGAACACGCGGCTCGTCCGGATTGTACTTGCGCAGTGAGGGCGAGCCGGCATCTCGACAGCCGCAACCTTGGCCATGCTCACAACCCGACGCTCGCTTAAGCGTCGCCTGCGCGGCGCTTAACATACCGAGTGGCTGGGCGCCCTGGGCGCCGTAGATCATCGGCTGGTCGCCGCCGGGCACGGGGTCGAGGCCCAGGAGGTTGCGGGCCTCGTTGATCGCGTAGACGCCGCTGCGGACATAGGTGTCGATGACTTTGGCCTGCTCGGCCGGGTCGGCCGGCTCGACCTCGCCCCAGGCGAATTCGAGGTCGGGGTGGCCGAGCCGATCCTGGGTGACGTGATCGCAGAGCCGCTTGACCCACAGCATCAGCGGCGCGAGGCCCTCGGTCGCCGCGGTGTCCTGCGAGGTCTCGGCGGTCGCCCGGTTCATCTGGCGGATAAAGGCGGTCGGCGGCAGCGAGAACGCGTAGCAGACGATGCGCGCCAGCCATTCGTCGAAATCGTCCTTGTAGGGCGCCTCCTTGAACGCCTGATACCGCGCGCCCGACGGCCCCCAGACGAGGCGCGTGCGCGAAGCGGTGTTGCCGGCGAGCACGCTGTCGAACCATTCCTGGAACTGCGAAATCTGCTCGACATTCCAGCCGTCAGGCGCGTTCAAGAGGCCGGGCGGCACATTGCCGTCGGTGAAATGCTGAAGCTGCATGACCTGGCGGCGCAGCGCGATGTTGACCGTCATCACGATCTGCTCGACCGGACCGAAGCCATAGGCCTTGTGCGGGCGCGGGTTGCGCGGCAGGTACAAGAGCTCGTCGCTCGTCAACAGCTTCCACGGCCGGCCCTTGATGACCTGCTCGTAGGCCGGCGCCGGCGGGCGCGGGCGGCGGCCGGTCTCGTCGACCAGCAGCTTGATCGTCGCGCCGTCGAGGACGTCGAGGCCGATGAGCGCGCCGCCGCGGTTGCGCCGCAGTTCGAGCACCGGCGCGTCGAGCACCAGCAGATCTTCCATCAGCGCGCGCAGCCAGGTTGCAAACGGCCGCTCGCCGTCGGGTCGCCGCCAGAACTCGGCAACCGCCGCCAGCCGCGCCGCCACGTCCGGCCGACCCGGCCGATTGCCCTTGACGCGGATCGCCCAGTTGAGCCGTTCGAGCTGGTCCTTGCGGGTCTCGATCGCGAGCCGGGTGATGTCGTGCGCGTCGGCGAGCCGGCGCAGTTCCTCGAACGAGATCGCCTCGTACGAGCGCGGCGTGTAGATCGTGTTGACGCCGACCGGGTAGTCCCACACCCGCACCCGCTCGGGGTCGAGCGGCGCGAGCGGGTAGCCCGGCGAGAAGATGCCCTGGCCGGGCTGATAGATTTCGCGGAAGCGGGTTTCGAGCCCCTGCTGGCTGACCAGCCCGCTCGCAAGGGAACCCCACGTATAGGAGGCGGTGAGGCTGGTCTTCGCACCGCCGAGACGGGTATCGACTTCGGGCATTTTCACCCATTCCTAAATTGGTCGCTTATGGCTGCCCCTCACCCCCGCCCTCTCCCCGCTCGCGGGGAGAGGGAGCGCGCCGGTACCATTCCCTCGCCCCGTTTACGGGGAGAGGGTGCCGAGCGCAGCGAGGCGGGTGAGGGGCAGCGTTCGCTCGTGATCTTTAGAAGCTCGCCCAGGCGGAGCGCTTCCAGGTGTTGGGCGCGGTGCAGAAATAGAGGTAGTTGCTGTCGGCTTCGACCTGGCCGGTTTGGCAGGCGGCGCTCGACGATGACGGCGTGCCGGTCGCCGGGAACATGCCGTTGGCCGAAGCGCTGGCCGGGGTCAGCGACGCGACGCGGAAGTTCGAGCCGTCGAA
>DATJSH010000184.1:0-24272 GCA_035504235.1 Allostellaceae bacterium
GCGGCATCGCCGCCAGCCCGTCGGCCTGTTCGACCGTGGAAAATCGACATAAGGTAATAGCACCGCGCGCTTCAGCTTGTAGACGCGCTCGCCGGCGAGAAACACCAGCGAGATGTGGGGCTCGATCCGCTCGATCTCTCCCGCTGCCAGCCCGTAGGAAGCGGGGTCGCTGAGGAAGGCGATGGTCTCGCGCTGGTCGTCTGCCATGCCCCAAGGATATGGTGCCGGACACCCGCCCCACCACCGATGCCTGCGGCTTTTGAAGGGGCGGGCGGCCGCCAACGGAGGGCGACGAATGATCACGGAACCCGAGATCAACCTTCCCGAGATCGTCGCCGAGGTGACGGCGGCCTTTATGCGCTACGAAGAGGCGCTCAACGCCAATGATGTCGCTGTGCTCAATGAGCTTTTCCGGAATGCGCCCTACACGCTGCGCTTCGGCCTTGCCGAAGAGCTCTACGGCCACGCCGAAATTGCCGGCTTCCGTTCCGCCCGAACGCCGCCTGCGAGGCGCACCATCGCCAACACTGTGATCACGACTTTCGGCCGTGATTTCGCCACCGCGTCGACCGAGTTTCGCCGGCCCGGCGAAGCGCGTCTTGGCCGTCAGCAGCAGAGCTGGGTGCGCTTTCCCGAAGGCTGGCGCATCGTCGCCGCCCATGTCAGCTACTCGGCGGCCGGCGAGCAAGAATAATTCTGGCGAACCCGACGAAGGCGTCGGAACCGGGTGTCTCGGCGGAGCGTTCCACAGAACGGCACCCCGTCTAAGGAACGTTGGTACATGGACCAGGCACAGAAGCTGCGCGACCTCGCGAGTTGGTATCGCGAATTTGCCGAGCGGGCCGAGAACCCGGCGATCTGGGACGCGCGGTTGCGCACCGCCGAAGACCTCGAGCGCGAAGCCGGCAACCTCGAACATCAGAGCGAGCGGCGCCTGGAACGCGCCTCATAGACAGGCCGCGTTCGCGGCTCGCTGCGGGCCGGGCCGTCACGAAAAACCCCGACCGACCGGTGTTTGCCGGCCTGCCGGGGTTTTTGTTTGCGCGTCTGCCGCTATTCGGCAGCGGCGCGGGCCGGCTCGACAAACTGCGACAGATAGCTGCCGCGCTTTTGTAGATTGGCGCGGTACATCGCCTCGAACTCGGCCTCCGGGAAGGAGTGTGTCGACGGGCGCGCCATCAGCGCCTTGGCCCACGCGTGGAGCCGCGGATACTTCTCGATCTCGCCGATCTTCTTGATGTTGTCGAGAAAGAAATAGCGCTGGAGGAACGGGGCGTAAGCAGCGTCGACCAGTGAATAATCCTTGCCGTTGAAGAACGGGCCGTGCGGATCGAGCGCCTTTTCCACGCGCCCGAACGCTTCGGGGATCTTGGCAATCGCCGCCTCATAGGCTTCCTTGGTCGCGGCATAGGCGCAGCCGGTGACGCTCGACGCAAAGGTCGGGACGTAATCGGTCCACGCGCGGTTGACCGCGCGCTTCAGCGGATCTTTCGGGTGCAACTGCGGGCTGACGGTTTCGTCGAGGTACTCGTTGATCGCATTCGACTCGAATAGCGAGTCCTTGTCGTCGATACGGATCACCGGAACCTTCTTGTGCGGCGAGATCGCGAGAAACCAGTCGGGCCGGTTGTCGGGCTCGATGTGGCGGAACTCGAACGGCGTGTTCTTCTCGCGCAGGATGATCGCCGAGCGCTGCACCCAGGGGCAGGTCTTGAAGCTGACGAGCATGTATTTTGCCATGATTCCCTCCCGGAAGGGTGTTGAATGCACCCAGCATCGCATGCTCTGTTCGAGGCGGCAAAGCGGATTTAGCGTCGGCTTGAACTGCAACGCGAAGGAGGGAATGCCATGAAGGTCGTCACGCTGAAAAACATCCCTGACCTCCCCGTCGAAGGGGCGGATCGCATCGAAGGCTGGACCGGGCCGGTGCAGCGCACTCGCCAGACCATCATCGAGGCGGGCGACTCGCCGAATTACAATTGCAGCGTCGTCAACTTCAGCCAGGGCTGCACGACCGGCTGGCACACCCACACCTGCGATCAGATTTTGGTCGTGACCTCCGGCGAAGGCATGGTCGCGGTCGACGGCGGTACCCCGCAGGAGATCAAGGTCGGCGACGTCGTCCACATCAAGGCCGGCGAGCGGCATTGGCACGGTTCGAAGGCCACGACGACGATGGGCCACATCACCATTACCGCCGTCGGCGGCCAGGCGAAGTGGGGCTGATCTAAAGTTGTCATTCCGGGGCGCGACGCAGTCGCGAACCCGGAACCCGTGAACACGGAACGGTGCCGGGGCGGCACAAGCCTGTGTTCATGGGTTCCTCCCCGGACTTGATCCGGGGATCACGCGGGAATGACCATTGAAGAGTAGTCAGGGGAAGCTAGGCGCGCACGCGCTCGGCTTCGTCGATCTTGTCGCCGACTTCCGGCGTCACCGCGACATCGACCGTCATCTCGATAAAGTCGGACGGGAAGCCGGTCCAGGTGCCGGACACCGGCACTGCTTGGCGCGGGTCGCGCACCACCGCGACGCGGATCAGATCCTCGTTGCCGATGAGCCCGTTGGTCGGGTCGTATTCGATCCAGCCGGCGCCCGGCAAATATACCTCGCACCAAGCATGCGTTGACTCGCCGCCGAGCCGCTTGTGATCGACCCGGCCTGAGGGCACCAGGTAGCCCGAGACAAACCGCGCCGCGAGACCGAGCGAGCGCACCGCCTCCATCATCAGAAGCGCGAAGTCGCGGCAGCTGCCGCTGCCGACCCGAAGCGTGGCGATCGGGTCTTGGGTACCGGCTTCGCTGCGCGCAACATAGGTGAAGCGCTGGTGGATTGCATGGGTCATCGTCGCCAGCAGCTCGCGGGTGCCGGTCGGCCCCTGCTTGCGCAGGAATCCCCGCGCCCAGCGGTCGATTTCGCGTTCCCGGTCGAGATAATGCCGCTCAATGGTGCGCGACAGATCGGGCGACTCCTCCGCGCTATAAGAGAACGGGTAGTCGAGCGCGTAATCCTCGAGCTGGAATTCGAGCGCGTTGTTCCGCTCGTGGTCGAGCCGGATCACGCTGTCGAAGGTAAGCTCGGCCGCGCGACCGGAAAACCGTGCGATCGCCACGCAATTGCCGAACGCGTCATGCATCCAGTTGAGCTCGGATGGTTCCGGCGTGATCACTAGCCGCGCTTCGATCAGCCGCTGGTCGTAGCTGTCGCGCGGGCGCAGCATCATGCGGTGCTCGCCGAACGAAACCGGCTGCTTGTAGCGGTAGGTGGTGACGTGACGAACCGTCAGGACTTTCATCGCGCGATCACTCTTTCGTCTTTCCCGCGAAAGCGGGAATCAAGGACAGCTGCTCTGCCGCCTGCCCCTTGGGCCCCCGCCTGCGCGGGGGCGACGCGTGTTTTTGGCTAAACATAACTCTGGTAGAAGATCAGGCTTGGGCTTGTATTTGCAAGCTGTCCGCCGCTGGCGGGGTAAAGGGCGGCCATGTCTCGGCGTCCTGCCACGGCGCCTTCTCGACCGGCGGATGGCCGAAAAACGCCGCGCCGAGCCGGTCGGTGATGGCGATCAGATAACGCTGAATGAAGTCGATAAATTCATGCAGCCCGCTTGCCAGCACCTCGTCGATCGAGCGCGTACCGAGAATCGCGCGCAGTTGGTCGAGTCCCTCGGCGACATCGGAGCCGGCGCGCAGACCGTAGCGCGAGCGCAGACCCGTCACCGCGGCGTCGACCTCGCGGACGCAGAGGAACACCGAGCGCGGGAAACTTTGGTTGAACAGCAGGAACGAGGCGATGCGCCAGGGCGTCAAGTCGCTTTGATGCAGCAGGCGGAACGCGTGATAGCCCGAAGCTGCCCGCAGCAGCGCCAGCCATTGCCCGGTATTGACCATGTTGGCGACATCGGTGTCGCTCATCAGCACGTAATATTTGCTGTCGAGCAGGCGCGTGGTCTGATCGGCGCGCTCCAGATAGCGTCCAAGGCGATAAAAATGCCAGGCCTGGTCGCGGTAGAACGTGCCCTCGGCGATCCCGGTGAAGGTCTGGCACGCCTCCTTGATATCGTTGAGCAGCGGCGAGAGCGCGCCCGGCGTCAGCTCGCTGTCGTCTATCCGGTTGAGCCGGTTGTAGAACACGTTGAGTTGCACCCACATCTCAGTCGAGATCAACGGCCGTAAGGTGCGGCCGTTCTCGCGAGCGTACTTTACGGTGTTGAGGATCGAGGTCGGGTTTTCGCGGTCGTTCAAGTAGAAGCGGATGATATTGCGGGCGTTGGCCACGCAGTCTTTCTTGGCAAAAATCTCCTCGTCGGCGTTGAGCTGCACGATCGAGTACCAGTCGCGCGTCCCGCTCCGGTCGCGGGCATAGGTTTCGTGAACCTCGAGAATGCGCGCCAGGTTTTCGGCACGCTCGACAAAGCGGGCGAGCCAGAAGATGCATTCGGCGTAGCGCGCCAGCAGCGGGCTACTCAAGCACCCACGTGTCTTTTGACCCGCCTCCCTGCGAGGAATTGACCACCAGCGAGCCGCGCCGCAGCGCGACGCGCGTCAGCCCGCCCGGCAGCACCCAGGTATCCTTTCCGGTAATCGCGAAGGGCCGCAGATCGACATGGCGCGGCTCAACCGCGCCGTCGATCAGTGTCGGCGAGACGGACAGCGAGATGCAGGGCTGCGAGATGTAATTGGCCGGGTCGGCAAGCAGCTTGGCGCGGCATTCGTCGAGCTCGGCGCGGGTCGCGCGCGGACC
The DNA here is from genome assembly GCA_035504235.1 of Allostellaceae bacterium. Classification (GTDB taxonomy): domain Bacteria; phylum Pseudomonadota; class Alphaproteobacteria; order ATCC43930; family CGMCC-115725; genus DATARH01. The sequence goes on from DATJSH010000184.1 coordinate 4,741, forward strand.
GATGGTGATGCCGTAGCCGCCGGCTTCCCCCACCGGTTTGACCACCAGCTCGCCGAGCCGATCGAGCGTATAGAGCAGCGCATTCTTCTCGCGGCAGATATGGGTCTCGACATTGTCGAGGATCGCGTCCTCGCCCAGGTAATAGCGGATGATGCGCGGCATATAGGCATAGACCGCCTTGTCGTCGGCGACCCCAGTGCCGATGGCGTTGGCGAGGGCGACATTGCCCGCGAAATAGGCACGCATCAGCCCCTTGACCCCGAGCATGCTGTCGGGGCGGAACGCCTCCGGGTCGAGGAAATCGTCGTTGATCCGGCGATAGATCACGTCGACCCGCGCGAGCCCGGCGGTGGTGCGCATCCACACCTTGTCGTCCTCGACGACCAGGTCGCGCCCCTCGACCAGCGGCACCCCCATTTCGCGCGCCAGAAACACGTGCTCGAAATAGGCGGAATTGTAGGTCCCCGGCGACAGCAGCACGATTTCCGGGTCCTGCCGCGTTGCGGGCGCGATGTCGCGCATCGCACCGACCAGGTGCATGCCGTAATCCTCGACCGAGCGCAGACTGATCTCGTCCACCAGATCGGGGAACAAGCGCAGCATCATGTGCCGGTTCTCGATGACGTAACTCACGCCGGACGGGGTGCGCGCATTGTCTTCGAGGACGCGGAATGTGCCCTGCTCGTCGCGGATGATGTCGGTGCCGCAAATGTTGACGTAGGCGTTGTGCGGGATTTTGAGGTCCTGCATCTGCGGCCGCCAATTGGCATTGCCGAGGATGAGGTCGGCGGGGACGACTCTATCTTTCAGGATGTGCTGGCCGTTATAGAGGTCGGCGAGCAACAGGTTGATCGCGGTGACCCGCTGCCTGACGCCGCGCTCGATCTTGTCCCACTCGTCGGCCGGCAGCACGCGCGGGATCGCGTCGAACGGCAGGATGCGGTCGATCGCCTGGCTGTCGGAATAGACCGTGAAGGTGATGCCGAGGTTGTAAAGCCGTTGTTCGGCGAGGCCGGCGCGGCGCTTGAATTCGGCGATCGGCATACGCTCCAGCCGGCCGCGGATTTCCGCCGTCGCCGGACAGCCCCGCATTTCGCAATAGAACTCGCCGGAATCGTAGGAATCGAGAACAAAATCACCCATCTGGCGGTGCTATCCCCTGTGCCGTCCCTCGGTACCGCTAGGGGAACATGCACAAGGCGCGCCAAAGCGCCGGTTCAGAACCAGTGCCGCAGTTCGATCCGGTATCCGTTCGGGTCTTCGATCTCGGCACGTGCGTAGTTGTCGCGGAACACCGGACCCCAGGCGGGCTCGATGCCTTTCGTGTGCAGGTAGGCGAGCGCTTCCTTCATGTCCTCGACCTCGAGGGCCATCATCCGGTAGCCGAGATGTTCCATCGCCGGCTCGGGAGCAACCGGCAGCCCCTCATATGACATCAACTCGACGGTCGTCCCGCCGAGTCCGAGATAGGCGATGTGCAGCACCGCGTGCGAATCAGGCCGCGGAATGCGGTCGCGCGCACCAACCGTAAAGCCCAGCACGTCGGTGTAGAACGCGATCGTCGGTTCGAGCTTGTCGGTGACGATCTCGATGTGATCGATGCGCTTGAACATGGCTCACCCTCCGGCCAGCGGCGTTCCCAAATCCGGGTGACTATCGTCGGGCATGCTTATCGATATTAGCCGAGGATTCCGCGCGCGTGCAGCGTCTCGATCAGCGTTTCGGCGAGCGCGTCGGCGTTCTGCCCGAGCGTGTGCAGCCGCAGCTCGGGGTCCGCCGGCGCCTCGTAGGGCGAGTCGAGCCCGGTGAAATTGGGGATTTCACCCGCCTTGGCCCTGGCATAGAGGCCCTTTGGGTCGCGTCGCATGCATTCGTCGAGCGGCGTATCGACAAAGACTTCGATAAAAGAATGCGGCGCGACGATCTCGCGCGCCATCTGCCGGTCGGCGCGGAATGGCGAGATAAAGGCGGTGATCACGATGAGGCCCGCATCGGCCATCAGCTTCGCGACCTCGCCAAGGCGGCGAATGTTCTCGACCCGGTCGGTGTCGGTGAAGCCAAGATCGCGGTTGAGGCCGTGCCGGACATTGTCGCCGTCGAGCAGCATCGAATGCGCCCCGGATGACAGCAGCCGCGTCTCGAGCGCGTTGGCGATCGTCGACTTGCCGGCGCCGGAGAGACCGGTCAGCCATACGACGGCGGGGCGCTGCGCTTTCAGCGCCGCTCGGTCCTCGGCGCTGACGGCCAGCGCCTGCATTTGAATATTGCTGGCGCGGTGCAGCCCGAAGGCGATCATGCCGGCGCCCGCCGTCTCGTTGGTGAAGCGATCGATCAGGATGAACCCGCCCGTGTCGCGGTTCTGGGCGTAGGGGTCGAAGGCAATCGGCTGTGCGGTCGAGAAGTTGCAAAACCCGATCTCGTTGAGCGCGAGCGTGCGCGCCGCGGCATGCGCGCCATTATCAACGTCGATGCGATGCTTCAGTGCGGTTACCGTCGCGGTCACGGTGCGGGGTCCGATCTTGAGCCAGTAGGAGCGCCCCGGGACGAGCGGCTCGTCCTTCATCCAGATGACGTGGGCAGCGAACTGGTCGGCAGACTGGGCGCGGTCGCGAGCGCCGCTCAGCAGATCGCCACGCGTCACGTCGATTTCCTGGGCGAAGGTGAGAGTGACCGCGTCGCCTGTCCTCGCCCGGGCGAGGGCGCCATCGAAGGTGACGATTTCCTTGATCGTCGTCTCGACGCCCGACCCGGTAACGACGATCCGGTCGCCCGGCGCTACCGACCCGGCCGCGACCGTGCCAGCGGCGCCGCGGAAATCGCCGTGCGGCCGGCTGATCCATTGCACGGGAAAGCGGAAGCCTATGCCCTCGTCGCGATCGCCGACATCGGCGGTTTCAAGGTAGTCGATGAGGCATGGGCCCCGATACCACGCCATGCGAGGCGAGCAAGCGCTGATGTTGTCGCCGTGGCGCGCCGATATCGGGATGGCCTCCAGCGAGGCAAAGCCGAAATCGGCGACATAGCGGCGAAATTCGTCGACGATCGCGTCGAAAATGCCGCGGTCGAACTCGACGAGGTCGAGCTTGTTGACCGCGAGCACCAGATGCCGGATGCCGAGCAGCGAGCATATCAGCGAATGCCGCTTGGTCTGCGCCACCACGCCTTTTCTCGCATCGACCAGCAGCAGCGCGAGATCGGCGGTCGACGCGCCGGTCGCCATGTTGCGGGTGTATTGCTCGTGGCCGGGCGAGTCGGCGACGATGAACGAGCGCCGTTTGGTTGCGAAAAAGCGATAGGCGACATCGATGGTGATGCGTTGCTGGCGCTCGTCTTCGAGCCCGTCGAGCAGCAGCGAAAAGTCGATGTCGTCGCCGGTCGTACCAAAGCGCCGCGAGTCACGTTCCAACGAGGCGAGCTGGTCGCTGAGGATGGCCTCCGATTCGTAAAGCAGCCGCCCGATCAATGTCGATTTGCCGTCGTCGACCGAGCCGCATGTCAGAAACCGCAGCAACACCTTTTCGTTGGTATCGGGCCGCGAAGCGCCCGCCGCTTGCGCCGCCGGATCGGCCGCCATCAGAAATACCCGTCGCGCTTCTTGCGTTCCATCGAGGAATCGTCGTCGGCGTCGATCAGCCGGCCTTGGCGCTCCGATTGCCGCGAGCCGCGCAATTCGGCGACGATATCGCTGACATTGGCGGCGTCGGATTCGAGCGCGCCGGTCAACGGATAGCAGCCCAGGGTGCGAAACCGCACTCGCCGCAGTTCCGGTTTCTCGCCCGGCTCGAGCGGCAGGCGGTCGTCATCGACGACGATCAGCGTGTCGCCACGCCGCACGACCGGCCGGTCCTTGGCAAAATAGAGCGGCACGACCTCGATGCCCTCGGCCTCGATGTACCGCCATACGTCGAGCTCGGTCCAGTTCGACAGCGGAAAGACCCGCATCGACTCGCCGGGGCGCAGCCGCGTGTTGAACAGATGCCACAATTCCGGGCGCTGGTGGCGCGGGTCCCAGCCATGGCCCGGGGCGCGGAATGAGAAGATGCGCTCCTTCGCCCGGCTTTTTTCTTCGTCGCGGCGCGCCCCGCCGATCGCTGCGTCAAAACCGAACTTGTCGAGCGCTTGCTTTAGCGCCTCCGTCTTCATCACCTGCGTGTGCAGCGCCGAGCCCGACGCGATGGGGTTGATCCCGCGTTCCAGCCCTTCCTGGTTGGTGTGTACGATCAGCTCCACCCCGAGCCGTGCCGCGGTCGCGTCGCGGAACGCGATCATTTCACCAAACTTCCATGTCGTGTCGATGTGCATCAGCGGAAAAGGCGGCTTTGCCGGATAGAACGCCTTCAACGCTAGATGCAGGAGTACGCTCGAATCCTTGCCGATCGAATAGAGCAGCACCGGCTTCTGGAACTCCGCGGCGACCTCGCGCAAAATGCCGATCGCCTCTGCTTCGAGCTGCTTCAGATCCGCCGGCAAGGCACCGGTGCGTGTCGCCGGCTCCGGCGGCTCGCTAGGCGCTGGCATGGGCGAAGGCGGAGCAGACCGTGCCAGCGGCGATGGTGCATCGCGCGACCTGCGATGGCGAATGCCCGCGGTGGCCACGACGCTCACGGTGGCGAGGGCGACAAACGCAAGAAAGTTCGGGAGCTCGCCGCGCTCTACACCGAAGCTGTCGAACGGCGGCACCCAGAAATATTCCGCCGTTAGGGTGGCTATAACGGCGGTCATCGAGCCGGGGCCGAGCCCGCCTAGCCATGTCGCGGCGACGATCGCCGCGTAATAGGCATAAAGAGAGGGGTGCGGCGGGTGAAATCGCGCGAAAATCGCGGTCGCGCCTGTCGCCAGAAGCACGAGGACGATTCCCATCGCGTATCGCATCGCCGCGTCGCGGTCGCTGCGGCCTGCGCGTGTGCGATGCACGATTATGCGCAAGACGTTCGTCGGCGCGGACCCGCTCCGCTGTGAATTCACCGTCAACGGCCGCTCTTTTGTGCCGCATGTTCCGCTTTGGAGAGGGTCAGCTTTTCCGGATGTACGATGGTCTTGTTGACCGCATTCCGGGCGGCGCCGAGATTGGGAAATTCGCTGTCGATGCCGTCGCGCTGCAGCACATAGCTTTGCGACATCGGCTTGCGGCTGATCTGATCGGCGACCGTGCGTTTGACGATCGTCCAATGGACTCGGCGCGTGCCGGCTTCTTCCTCGACATCCTCGAAGCCGCGATCGACGATCGAATCATAAGCGTAGAGCTGGCGCTCGATCTTCTTTGGGCCGTCGCCGCGCCCCCGGCCGCGCCCATCGCGGTTGTCCCGCCGCCCGCGCGCCCCCTCGCGCCGGTCGTCGGGCCGCCCGCCGGGGCCGTCACGGCGGCTTTCGCCGCCGCGCGGGCCGCCCGTCGATCGGCGATCTCGTTCTGGCCGATTTTCCCGCGGGCTCCCGCTGCCGGGTTCACCGGCCGCTCTCTCGCGCGGCCCGTCGCTTCTCGGCCGTTGATTGCGGCGTCGCGGTGGACGCCGATTGGGTTGGGTCGTACCGTCGGCAGCGGGGGCAGCACCGGCTTCGGCTCCCGCCGCATTGTCGCGGGCGCCGCCCAATTGCGGCGGCCGACGACGCCGTCTGCGCCGACGCAGCGGCTGTCCATCGGGACCGATCCGAGGTGGCGGTCGCTCTGCCGGGGTCGAATCGTTCGTCGGCGCGCTCGCCTGGCCGTCCGCCGAAGGTTCGCTTGCCGGGGACGCGGCGACGGCGGCCGGGCGCCGCCTGCGGCGCGGCGGACGCGTGCGCAGACGCAGCGTGTTCTCGCTCGGGGCGCGCTTCGCGATCGCCGGTTCAATTGTCACGTCAGGGCTGCCTTCGGATGCCGACGAGTCCGATCCCCCCTCGACCGCCGGTGCGCCCTCTGCGGCGGTAGCGGGTCGGGGCCCGCGCCGCCGCCGGCGGCGCCGCCGATGGCGCGGCGGGAACCCCGGCGGCGTCGCCGCCTCGGTCGCGACGCCGTCGACCGCCTCCGCTCCGTGCGGTCCGTTGCCCGCTTCGGACTCGGCTGTGGATCCTGCCGAGTTCTGTTCTCTGGTGTCGTTTTCAGCCAGAACCGGACCCTCAACTCAGCCGCGCGAAACGGCGGCCTTTCAGACCGCTTGCGGCCGACTCTACCGCCCGACATGTATCAAGGGAAGCGTTGCCGGCGAAAGCTGCGCTGTCTCGTTCAGCCTGTTGAGGTCCTACCATGGTGGCGTTGGTGACGCCGCCGCTGGCGCAGCGATTTCTGCTGCAGGCCCGAAAGTCCGCTGCGGTCGAAATCGGTTTCCCAGCCGGCAAGCTCTTCCTCGGACAGAAGATAGCGCACGCGGACTTCCCTGGCCGTGATGATGCCGTTCCGCACAGCGCGGATCACCGCAACTTTCTGCCAGGCAGTCCAGCGCATCGTCCCCGCTGGCGGCAAATCCATGAGCCTTCCCGGTCGTCGCCTATCCGATTGCGGGGCACGGCGGGCGGCGGATCAAGGGTTAGCTGCCGCGCAAGATCCGCTTCACCGGCACCTTCCCAGGCGCCGCCGCATCGTTGGATAACACGTTACCCCTTATGATTGTTCCGCCCAGGGACGCTGCTCTGCTGCCGGTGAAGCGCCCGTTCGTCCCTCTCACGAATGGTGCCGGCGAATTGATGGCGGGTCTTATCCGCGAGTGACATGCGCGGATACGGCGAGCCAGGTTCCGTCCCGGCGCGCCCAGACGTCGGTGTAGCGGCCGGTCTTGGTCGCGCCGTCGGCAGTCTTGTAGGTCGTCCGCGCGTGAATGATCGCGACATTGCCAAAGAGGCGGATCTTGACATCGCGTGCTTCTAGCCCGGAAACAGTCACCGGCCGCGCCGTCTGCTCTAAAAATTCGCGGCGGTCGACCAGCGAGCCGTCCGGGTTCGAGCAATAGAACTCCGCGGCGAGGATTTGCTCGAAACGCTCGACATCCGAATGCTGCACCGATGCGACATAGTCGCGGTTCAGCTGTTCGAGAACCTCGAGATCGTCCGCCATCGCCCATCTCCCAACGCTCGCCGCGGCCCGATCCTAGCATCCCGCGCCGCGCGCATGCGGCCATTCGCTTCGCTCGCGCTCGAAACGGACACCGCCTGCTATAGTGACGGCAACGGAGCGACAAGCCGGGAAGGGAACGCGCGATGGAAGAGATCGTCGGCCAGGGCAAATACCGCTATCGCGTTCACTGGGATTGGCAGCGCGCGCCGGCGCATGTCGAGGTGCGGGCCTGCGCGGTCGCGGTCGACGCGCAAGATCGCGTGTACTGCTTCAACCGCAACAAGGACCACCCGGTCGTCATCTTCAATCCTGATGGCTGTTTCGCCGGCTCGTGGGGCGCCGGCCTCTTCCAGTTCCCGCACGCGATCCGCTTCGACAAAGACGACAATGTCTGGCTGACCGACGAGCATTACGGCCAGTTCTTCAAGTTCACCAAGGACGGCAAGCTGCTGCAGACGATCGGCGAGCGCGACGCGCGCTCCGACACCGGCGTGCCCAACGACGACTACAGCTCGACCGCGTGGAAAAAGGTCACCCATGGCGGCGGGCCGTTCAACCTGCCGACCGACATCATCGAGGCGCCCGACGGCTCGTATTTTATGTCCGACGGCTACGGCAACGCGCGCGTCCACAAATTCTCGAAGGATTTGAAGCTCGTCAAATCCTGGGGCGAGCCGGGCAACGGGCCGGCGCAGTTCAACCTGCCGCACGGGCTGTGGATCGACCGGCGCGGCCGGCTCCTTGTCGCCGACCGGGAGAACGACCGAGTCCAGGTCTTCGACCAGGACGGCAATTTGTTGTCGATCTGGCCGACCAAGCTGATCGGGGTGGCGTTCTTTTATGTCGACGATGAGGACATCGTTTACATCCCCGAGCACAATGCCGGGCGGATCAGCCTCGTGACGCTCGACGGCGAGCTTCTCGCGCGCTGGGGCGACGAGATCCACCGCTCGACGCATGGCATCTGGTGCGACTCAAAAAAGAACGTCTACGCCGTGCAGCCGGGCGAATGGGGCCGCATCCGCCGCGTCGTCAAGTACGAGCGGCTATAAACTATGATCTACTTCAAGGCGCAGTAAATAAAGAAAAATTGCAATGGGAAGATAACTAACAGCGCAGCCGCGACAGAGCCAGTGAGCGCAAATGCGACGGAGCTATAGGCGATCTCACGTCGACTAATTCCATAATGCTGGATCAGTAATTCCGCAAACGCTGACAGCATCAATATACCAACGGCACCAGCTCCATATTGAAGCAACTGGTCAACATAATACGGAAAACTGCTAGAAAAAGTCCTGATGTTTTTATATAATTCGATGGAAAATGTTTTCACGTCAACATCGTTCTTGTCGATAATAACTTTTTGTATGCAGTAGAACGTTTCATACGATGCCCGCAATAAGATCAAGTTGCATATCGGAAAGTATACGACGTTAATGGTGTAAAGAGCCAGGGTCTTGGGGATTGAAGAAAGGATGCCGCGAAGAAGAAGAGTAATGTGAACGGACAAAGCGCCGGCCAGATATAGGAAAATTTGAAGAAGCGCCAGGGGGATATAGAACGAAATACCAACATCCCTAATTCCAAGAATCCGAGTTAGCGGCAACAACAAAATGAAACCAATAACTGCTGCGGCTAACCATATTTCGATTATAGGTTTGATTGAATGCCCTGTGGAGACTGCCCGGGTAAGGCGTCTCGTGGTTGCGACCGGTCGAATTACGCATTCGAACCATTCTCGGAAGCCTTGGGTGATATCCGGTAAATCAAAGTCCATAGTTAGTTCCGCTTCTGAGAAATCGATCGAGTGTGATTGAAAACAATGACCACCGCTGTGAATAAAGTAACTGACAATGCGATATAACCATCAAGCCGGTCTATGAGAACGGACTCCACGCCATATGCCAAGAATGCAAGCCCAGTAAGCATGATTATGATAGGACTGGGGGTTATGAAACCTCGAGCGGCGTAGATACAAATACGATTAAATACTAATGCAGCTGCGACAATAATAAACCCGAGAACAAAAAATAATTCGAAGATCGATTTAGGGATTAAATCAGGATTCCGAGTTAGAACGGCAGCCAAATCAATCAACAAGGGCATTACCCATAGCGGGATCGCAATTATTGGAATAATCACGGACAAAAGATACAGATTTAGGGCTATTGCTCCGAATAAGATATTTTCAAACGTAATTGGGGTCGTCGCGAATGGTGGCTGGCTGCTACCGGGTGTGGTTATCGGACTCATTCCAGTGTCTTCAGACTTACGTTGTTGCAACTTCAGGTTCAGCAACTTCTTATAGTAATCCCAATCGCGTCAAGTCCGCTCGTAGCGCGTCGGGGTTCTGGAAATGGATGCCGTGGATGCCGAGGACGCGCGCCGCCTCGGCATTGGCGGCGACGTCGTCGATAAAGACCGCGCAGTGCGGGTCGATACCGCAGCGCTCGATGAGCAGCTGGTAGATCGCCGGGTCGGGTTTGACGACCCCGTGCTCGCCCGACACGATGCCGCCGGCGAACCAAGACAGGAACTCGAACCGCCCGAGCGCCAGGGGGTAGGTCTCGGCGGAATAATTGCTGAGGAAATAGAGCTTGGTGCCGCGGTCGCGCAGCTCGGCGAGGATTTCGACCGTGCCCTCGATCGGCCCGGCGATCATGTCGAGGTGCCGCGCGTAATAGGCGTCGATCAGGTGCGCCTTGTCCGGGTGCTCCGCCTTGAGCAGCGCGCAGCCCTCGGCGACCAGCCGTCCGGCATCCTGCTGGACGTTCCAGGCGCTATTGCACACGGTGGCGAGGAAATGCTCCATCGCCGCCTCGTCGCCGGGGAACAGGCCGCGGTAGAGGTGCCGCGGGTTCCAGTCGAGCAGCACCCCGCCCAGATCGAAGATCACGGTGTCGCGTTGCGGCACTTCCGCCCTTCCTTTCCCCCCCTTGGCCGGACTTGATCCAGCCATCCATGAATAATTTCAAGCTATTCGTGGACCACCGGGACAAGCCCGGTGGAGGCGAATTAGGGTAAGCGCTTGAAATAAGGAGCCCGCCATGCCGCACACCATCCGCGCCGTCGTCGTCGATCCCGCCGCGCCGGGGCGGCTGGCGATCAAGCCGGTCGAATTGCGCGACCCTGACCGCGACGAGGTCGCGGTCAGGGTCACCGCGATTTCCTTGAACCGCGGCGAAACGCGCCGCGCGGTGCAGCAGGCCGAGCCCGGCTGGCGGCCGGGCTGGGACTTCGCCGGCGTGGTCGAGGGCGAGGCCGCCGATGGCAGCGGCCCGGCGAAGGGTACGCGCGTCGTTGGCATCCTGCCGTCGGGCGCCTGGGCCGAGTGGGTCAATTGCCGGAGCCACGCGGTTGCCGTGTTGCCCGGCGCGGTCAGCGATGCGCAGGCTTCGACCCTGCCGGTCGCCGGCCTCACCGCGCTCCATGCGCTGCGTCAGGGCGGGCTGCTTCTCGGCCGCAAGGTGCTGGTCGACGGCGCCTCCGGCGGGGTCGGGCATCTCGCCTGCCAGCTTGCGTTAGCGGCGGGTGCTGTCGTCTGGGGTCATGTACGGCGCGAGGAGCAGCGCGCGCAGGTTGGTGCGTGGTGCGGCGGGCGGGTCATCGTCGGGCCGGACCTCGGCGTGGCGAAAGGCGAGGGGCCCTATTGGCTCATCCTCGACTCGCTCGGCGGGGCGGCGCTGTCGGCGGCGATGGACATGCTCGCGCCCAACGGTGCCTGCGTCACATTCGGCATCTCCGACTCGGCCACCGCGACCGTCGAAAGCCGCAGCTTCTTTGGCACCGGCGGCGCGCGGCTCTATGGCCTGACCTTGTTCCACGAGCTGATGAGCGTCGAGCGCGGCGGCATCGGCCTCGCGCTGCTGGCGGCGGAAATCGTAGCCGGCCGGCTGAAGCCGCAGATCGCGGTCGAGGCCGGCTGGAACGAGGTCGGCAGCATCGCCCAGCGCCTTATCGACCGCGACTTCACCGGCAAGGCGGTGCTACATGTCGGTTGAGCATTTGTTCTTCGGTTGCTGTCGGTAGTGTCGTCATGGTGCAACGCAGGCTCGCCGCGATCCTCGCCGCCGATGTGGTCGGTTACAGCCGGTTGATGGGCGCCGACGAGGTCGGCACGCTGGCCGCGCTCAAGTCCCATCGCCGAGAACTGACCGACCCGACGATCGCCGTGCACCACGGTCGCATCGTCAAGACCACCGGCGACGGTGCGCTCGTCGAATTCGCCAGCGTCGTCGATGCCGTTGGCTGCGCCGTGGCGATCCAGCGCGGCATGGTCACGCGCAACGCGGATGTTGCCGAAGACAAGCGCATCGTCTTCCGCATCGGCATCAACGTCGGCGACATCATCATCGACGGCGACGATATTTTCGGCGACGGGGTCAACATCGCCGCGCGGCTCGAGACGCTGTGCGAGCCGGGCGGAGTGTGCATCTCGCGCGCCGCGAACGAGCAGATCCGGGGCAAGCTGTCGCTCGCTTTCGCCGATCTCGGCGAGCAGACGGTCAAGAACATCGCCACCGCGGTCGGCGTCTTCGGCCTTGCCTCGAAAGAGATCGAGGCCCTGCCCGAGCCGGATTTACCGCCGCCTGGCGCCCGTCCGGAGGGCGCCGCCGCAGCTCAGCCGGCACAGCGCTACGAGCAGGAGATTCAGTTCTGCATGACCTCGGACGGCGTGCAACTCGCCTATGCCCGCATGGGCAGCGGACCGCCGCTGGTCAAAACCGGCAACTGGATGACGCATCTCGAATTCGATTTCGAGACGCCCCTATGGCGCCACCTCTACGCCCAGCTGTCGCGCGACCACACGCTTATCCGCTACGACGCTCGCGGTAACGGCTTGTCCGATTGGGACGTTCCGGAATTGTCGTTCGACAATTTTGTCGCCGATCTCGAAACCGTCGTCGACGCGGCAGGGCTTGAACGATTCGATCTTTTCGGCATCTCGCAAGGTTGCGCCGTATCGGTTGCCTACGCGGTGCGGCATCCGGAGCGGGTCAATCGCCTGATACTGTTCGGCGGTTTCGCGCTCGGCGCGGCAAAACGCGGGTCAGCAGCCGAAAAGGAGCAACGCGAGGCGATGCTGACCTTGATGCGTCATGGCTGGGGCCAGCAGAACCCGGCGTTCCGCCAGCTTTTCACGTCGCAATTCATTCCTGACGCGACAAAGGAACAGGCCGACTGGTTCAATGAGTTGCAGCGCATATCGATCTCGCCCGACAATGCCGTGCGGTATCGGACGGCCACCAGCGAATTCGACGTGGCCGCGCTGCTAGGTAAAGTGTCGGTACCGACACTCGTTATGCATGCGCGCGAAGACGCAGTGGTGCCGTTCGATCAAGGACGGCGGCTCGCCGCCGGCATTCCGGGCGCTAAATTCGTGCCGCTTTCGAGCCGCAATCATTTGGTGCTGGAGGACGAGCCCGCTTTTCCGCGCTTTCTGCAGGAGATGCGGGCTTTCCTCTCAGCGTAGCGATGGGTCGCTAGGCGGCGCCCTCGCAGACGTGGATTTCGCGGTTTGCCAGCAAGTCCTTGGTCTTCGCGCCATAGGCGGCCATGTGCGGCGAGGCGGCGTGCGCCTTCAGGTGATCGAGGCTCGCCCATTTCTCGATGACGACAAACGTGTCTCCACCAAATTTCGCGCCGAAACCGCCTTCGGCATCGATCACCGGGCCGTATTCGACGCAGCCGTCCTCGGCGTGCACGGCCGGCATATTGGCGCGGAACAGCGCCAGCACCTCGTCGCGCTTGCCGGGCTTGGTGGTGATAATCGCCAGCACATGGATCATCGCGTTCTCTCCTGGTGTCGCAATGCCGTCACCATAGGCGAGGGCGCGATGCGGGCCAACGATTTGCGGGATCGCGCGGCGCGCCGGCCTTATTGGCGCCGTTCCCGGGTTTCGCCGGTCCCGGCGACGCGGCGTGACCGCAGCCAGACCGCGATGAGCCAGATCGCCAAGACGATCACGGCGATCAGCATCGCGCCGGTGCGGGTGAAGTTGGCGAGGGTGGAGAGCGAAGAATGAGGGTGCGGCGCGGCCGGCGATCCCACATCGCTCGGCGCCGGCTTGGCTGGTGTCGCGGCGGGCGGAATGGTTGCCGTTGCCGACTGATGCGCCGCGTTGTTTCGGGGCGATGGTGCGAGAGCCTTTGCCGGCGGCTGCGCCTCATTATTTGGCGACGCGGCGGCAGGCGTCGGCGAGGCGCCGGTGGTTGCTGGAGATTGGGTTTCGGTGGGGCTTGTCGTGCCGCCCTGCGAGGGCGTGACGGGACTCGGGGTCGCCGGAGCGGGCATGGCCGGAGCAGGCGGCGCGGGTGCGGCGGCCTCGGGTGGGGCCGTCGCCGTCTTTTCCGCGTCCGGCAGGCCGTAATCCTTCAGATATTGCAGCCGCGCGCGCCCCGCCTTTTCCAGGCAATCGTGAAGCGGCGGCGCGAGCGGCAACGAAGGCTGAACATCGGCATTGAGACCGCAGGTCTGCGGGTAGGACAGCGCCCAATTGTTTTGGTCGGCGATCAGTGTCTTTTGCTGGTCCGGGTTCAGCCGGCCTTTGGCTTCCTCGAAGGCGTAGAGGCGTTGGACGGCGAGGTCGCGAAGCTTGTCGTCGCCGCAGATCGCCGTCAGCAGCGCGGTTGTCGAGCCTCTGCACCACTGGTCGAGCACGTCGCCGCGCACAAAGGAGGATGGCGCGGGAAAGGTCGGCTGATCGCCTTGCGTAGCCTCCGTTTGCGGAGTTTGCGTTCGTGATGTCGGATGCGCAGGCGCGGGGTCGTCGGCCGCATTTGACGCCGGCGGGACAGTGAGCCGCTGCGCACCGGACTGAGGATCGGCCGTCCTCCACGGAATGGGACACGACCTGACCTCCGGATAATAGGCGTGCAGCGGCTCGCAGAACCACGCCGCTTCGGCGCCGGCGCCGCTGAAAACCAGCGCCAGCACGCAGACCGCGACGAAAAGCAGAGGCCTCATCGCGGGCCGGCTTTCAATACCTCGTCCACCGCCGACAGCAGCGCCGTGGCGCGCATCGGCTTGGCGAGCACGGGGTATTTCGCTCGGCCGAGCGCGAGGGGGTTCCCGGTTACGATCAACACCGGAATGCCGCGAGCGTCCGCCCTGTCGGCGAGTGCCGCGCCGGTCCCGTCGCTAAAGCCGCCGTCGGTGATCAGCAGGTCGAAGGCATGGCCGGTCTCGAGGATCGCGTTTCCGGCCTCGAAGGAATGGGCGGTGTCGACCTCGTAGCCGGCGTCGAAGAGAATTTCCAGGAACACAAGGCGAACCGCGATGTCGTCATCGACCAACAGAATGCGCGGCATGGTGGCCGACTCACGTTTGCGATCGGCAAACGCAAACAGTTTCACCGCGTTCCGCGCCGGCCGGTTCGAAGCGGGGCCGGGCTCTCGACAATTGCGTTCGCGCCGTCGGCAACTTCCGGTAGGAGATTATTTACGTTCGCGGCGGACGATGGAGGCGGTTCGCAAAGGGGTGCTTTCGTGGACTCGGTTTGCGCCCGCTTTCAGCCGGCGTCACAGAAGCTTTGGGCGGCATGGTCGCAACTGCCGCGAGCGCAGACCGTTCCGTCGCGCGCCAGCTTCGATCCTTGCGCGATCCCCAGCATACTTCCGGTCATCAGCCTCATCGAGCGAACCGCTTCGGACGAATGGCGGGTGCGCCTCGCGGGCACCGAGATCGAGCGGCGCTGGGGGCGTGAGCTCTCCGGTCTCACTTACGCCGAGATACTGTCGGCGCAGGCGGCCGAGGTGACCCAGTGCGAATTCGACGCGATCTGCGGACAGCCATGCGGCTCGTGGTCGCTGCGTCACCTCGAGTTGCGCTCCGGTCGGCGGCTGCAAACCGAGACATTGCGCCTGCCGCTGCGCGACAAGAACGGCGCAGTAAACCTGATCGTCAGTTGCAACGGCGAGCTGAGCCCCGACCCGCTGCGCGGGGCCGACCAGCTACGGGAGATCGTCACGGTGGTCGAGCAGCAGTTCTTCGATCTCGGGGCCGGTGTTCCGGCTTTCCGCTGCGTGCCGGGCTAAGTCACGACGCCAGCGCTGCCGCCTTGTTGTTGAGCGCCTGGATCAACCCGTTAATCCCCTGGGTCTTGAGGATCGCACCGAATTCCGAACGGCGCGTCGCCAGCTCGCTGATCGTGCCGTTGAGGTAGACGTCGGCGATCTTGTCGTCTCGCATCAGATAGTTGATGTTCGTCGGCTGGCCGCTCGAATCGACGATCTGGCTCAAGATCACGGTTCCCGCCGGTGAGGCTTCCTCACCCGTCACCTTGAGCTGCTCACCGTCATATTTGTGGAAGCGCTCGGCATAGACGGCGGCGACGTAGCGTTCGAAAGCCTGTGTCACCTGGGCCTGCTGGGTCGAGGTCAGCGTCGCCCAATCGGGGCCGATCGCGATCCGCGTCATCAGCGGAATATCGAAGTTCTGCGCGATTGCCGGGGCGAGCTTGGCATAGCGTCCTTGGGCGCCGAGCTGCGGCCCGTTGCGCATCGTGTCGAGCAGTGTCGAGTAGAAGGCCTGGACCGTCGCGGCGCTGCCCGTGCTCGGAACCGCCACGGCGCGCTGCGCCGGCAAGGCCAGCCCGGCGCACAGCACCAAACCGGCAAGGATCAAGGTCCGTCTGGCCATCGTCGTCGGGCGCGTCATCGTTGAACTCATCGCGGTGCCACCAAAAGTTGGGTAGAGAACTATTCTCGATCGGCTGGAATGCAAGCGCATGGCTGGGCTGCGCTATCCGGCCCCCACGCGATCTTGCACGCAGCCGACTGCAAACCAGCGGTTTCGCGCGAGCCGCGCAACTTCGCCTTCAGACGATGGCTCAGCAACATGGCGTCAATCGGCCGCAATTGTGGTGATTTCTTGTCGGGCTCGGCTGCGCGATTCTACGTCGCGCGGCGCGGTTCGGTTTCTGTAACGACGCGCAGCGCCGATCGATCCCGGTCATGGGCAAGGTGCTTTCGCTCGGCTAGAGTTGGCCGGAGAACGCCCCAGGGGAGCGCCGCCGATGTCATATATCTATTTTGTACAAATGAACATCCCGGAAAGCCTCGATGCCGAGCTCAACCGCATCTACGACACCGAGCATGTGCCGATGCTGTCGAAGGTGCCGGGGGTCAACGGGGTGACGCGCTACCGGCTCGAGCAGTCGAACGACAGCCGCATGCAGAAATATCTGGCGATCTACGAGATTGACGCGCCGTCGGTGGTCGAATCGAAAGCCTGGGACGAGGGCAGTGCTTGGGGTGATTGGGCAGCCAAAATCCGCCCGCACACCACCAGCCGCCACCACAGCTATTTCGAGAAGATCGGCGAGTTCGGGTCCGGCCGCGCGGCGACGCCGTACATCTACATCGTCCAAATGGACATCCCGGCGGCGATGGAGGCCGAGTTCAACCGCATCTACGACACCGAGCACGCGCCGCTGCTGTCAAAAGTCTGCGGCAAGGGCACGCGCTATCGTCTGGTGCAGTCGAACGACAGCCGCATGCAGAAATACATGGTGATCTACGAGATGGACTCGCCGGGGATGACCGAGACTAAGGAATGGGCCGACGCCGGCGCCTATGGCGACTGGGCGACCAAGATACGACCGCACACGACGCAGCGGCATCACACGTTTTTCAAGAAGATCTAGCTTGATCGTCCCTCTCCGCCCAGAGGCGGAGAGAGAATCATGAAGCCGACCCATTCCGTTAAGCGCCGCCGCCGGCCGCCTCCGGCATGGCCGGCGCGGCGACGGCCGGGCGCGGACGGCCGCGCACCGCACGCAGCGCCCATTTCTCGACGCCGTGCCATGACAGCCAGGCCAGCGGCAGCACCATCGCCAGCGAGCCGAGCGCGACCTCCCACCATGGTGCGCGGCCGCGGCTCAGCCACATGACGAATTCCTCGCACGGCCAGCCGTAGATGTAGATGCCATAGCTGAGATCGCCGGCATGGCGCGCATAGTCGAGCCGCGGCCAGTAATGCGCCTGCGCCGCATAGATCGTCAGATAGCCGCAGGACAGCGCAAAGAAGGTGATGAACTCGCCGAGCTGGCTGGTCACCCCCAACAGCGCCAGCGCCAGCAGCGCCCAATACCAGCGGAAGGCGATCCGCCCGCCCGCGAAGTACATCACCATGCCGGCGGCGAAATGGCTCAACATCCACAGCCAGCCGCGCAGATAGCCGAGCCAGGCAAGCGACCAGCGCTCGTCCCACCAGATCGCGGCGATGCCGACAACGAGCAGGAAAATCGCCGTCTCCAGCCGCAGCAGACGCGCGACCCCGAGGATCAGCACCGTCGCGTACATCATCACCTCGAAGATCAGCGTCCAGAACGCGCCGTTGACGAGGTTGCCGACCGTGGTATCGGCGAAGAGTACACCGGGCAGCGATAGCGGCCCTGGCCACAACGTCGCGTATTCGCCCAGAAACGCATGCAATTTCGGGTCGCCGACATATTGCGAGAGCGGCAGGGTGGTGACGATCGGCCCGAGCACGAAGGCGATGACCAGCCCGTTCACCGCCAGCCCCGGATAGATCCGCGCCGCGCGCCGCAGCACAAAGCCGCCCGGCTTTGGATTGCGGCAAAAGCTCTCGGTGACGAGGTAGCCGCTGATCACAAAGAACACAAACACGCCGACCAGGCCGATCGGACACTGATTATGCGTTGCCCAGACCAGCGGTTCGTCGCGCTGCGTGCCATAGGCGATCAGCCAGGAATGCGAGAAGATCACCGAAAGCGCGGCGATCAAGCGCAGAAAGTCGAAATTGTTGGCGTGGCGGCCGGGATCGGCGGTCGGCATCAAGCACTCCGGAACGCAACCGCTCTTGCCGGATTCGGCGCGGCTGCGCAACATCCTGCTGGGACAAACAAAACTGCGGACAGAACGGTGGCCGAGCCTGTCCTAATCCGACGCGCGCTGCCGACGGACGGTGCGGCGCTGATGACCGTGGCGGCGCAGATCGATGCCGAAACCGAGTTTCTCGGCGTCCCCGGCCAGCCGCACCCCTGGGCGGAGCGGCCGGAGGTGGAGCTGCGCAGCCTCAACGAAACCGGCCGCGGCGTCGTTCTCCTCGCGGTGACGGGCGATGGCGCGATCGTCGGCTATCTGTCGGCGTTCGCCGGACATTTCGCGCGCAATCGCGGCAATGTGTTCATTGCAGTGGTCGGGTTGCGCGAGGCTTTCCGCGGGCAGGGCGTCGGCACGCGACTGTTCGCGGAGGTCGAGGCCTGGGCGCGCGCGCGCCGTGCGTGGCGGCTGGAGCTGCGGGTCAGCTCGCTGAACGAGCGCGGCCAGGCGCTCTACCGCAAGCGCGGACTGGAGATCGAAGGACGTATCCGCGGCGGCGTCTTTCGCCATGGCGCGTGGACCGACGATTTTTGGATGGCAAAGCTGCTCGAGCCGCTTCCCGGTCGCAAGCTGGGCGCTGTTCTACCCGACGCGTCGCGCGTCGTCGCGCCGTCGCGACACCAGGTGTTGCCAGCGCTGCGCGAGATGCGCGCCGGTGACGCCGCCGCATTCCGCGAATGGGAGACGCGGGTCGCGGAAACCATGCCCTACGCGATCAAGCAGCCGAGCGAGGTTCCTTCGACCGATGCGGTCGAGCGCGACCTCGCCAACCCGCCGGCGGACCCGCGCTTCTGGCTGGTGGCCATCGAACCCCGGCCGCAGGGCGGCGAAGCGATTGTCGGTTTTGCGTCGGCCCATATCGAATATGGCTTCCGGATGCAGCACGACGCCTTTGTCAATGTCGCGGTTTTGCCGGAATGGCAGGGAAGGGGGCTTGCCCGCAAGATGCATGACCGGGTCGAGACTTGGGCGCTCGATCGCGGCGCACGACGGCTCACCGCGGCTCTGCAGGCGCCGAACCAAACAGGCCGCGCCTTCGCCGCCGCACTCGGCTACGAGACGGAGGTGACGATGCGCGGCTACTCGCTGATCGGCGGCCGGATGGTCGACCGGCTTCGGGTGGGCAAGCTCTTCGGGGCGTAACAAGCAAACTCCTTCTCCATTCTGAGGCCCGGCCTCTCCCCCGAACCGACAGGGGTAGCTCGCTCCCATCGCGGCGAAGCCGCCTTAAAGCATTCACCACCGAGTCAGTGAGGCACGCAGGGCGCCGCCGAACCTC
The DNA here is from genome assembly GCA_035504235.1 of Allostellaceae bacterium. Classification (GTDB taxonomy): domain Bacteria; phylum Pseudomonadota; class Alphaproteobacteria; order ATCC43930; family CGMCC-115725; genus DATARH01. The sequence continues at coordinate 23,892 of DATJSH010000184.1, forward strand.
CGTGCCTCACTGTCTCCGTGGTTAAAATTTCTCGCGCCGGTCTTGAATGTTCCTGATATGTTCCTTACCTGCGCTCCATCGGCGCTGCGCGGCCAAACCCAGGGCGCCGATGCCCGGAGAACCGGGCTCGCTATTTGAAAGACCGAAACCGGAGCTTGGACAGCAGACCAACCGTTCGTGCCGTCAAGGACCAACAATCAACGCAACAGACGTCGGCGTCGTCGAGGGCGCCAAAAACCAACCGGCCGTCGCCGCTGGCGCGGGAAATCAACAATAAGATCCCGCGGGGCACGGCGAAGAGGAAAACCCAAAGCCCTCGTCCAGGACGCTCACCGGCACAGCGCAAGGACCGCCGACAACCCGGCAGTAGGCAGTGAATAT
>DATJSH010000185.1:0-5427 GCA_035504235.1 Allostellaceae bacterium
GCCTTTGGCTGCTTTCGTTCGCGCTTTTGCCGAGAATCGTGTTGTTCTCGGCGAGGTCGCCTTCGATCCGGGCGAGCTCGGCGCGTTTGAGGTCGAGTTCTGCTTGCAGCGGGAAGACGGTACCGAGCCGCGCTTCGTAGCCGGCGAGCCGGCGGCGGGCCTCGTCCATGCTGCGTTGCTGCTCGTCGAGCTCGGTTTCGAAATGGTCGAGGATGTGTTCGAGGCGCGCGACGAGGCCGAGCGGCGTCAGATCGCGCTCGACCGCCACGTGCTGATCGAACCGTGTGCGCTCGAGGACGAGCGCTACCGCAAAGCCCCGGGCAAAAGTCGAGCCGGCACGGCAGACGAGATCGAAGCCGCCGCTGCGGCCGAGCGTGTGTTCGCCGGCCGTGCGTGAGCGCTCGGCAAGGCGCATCTTCGACAGCAAAACGGCGCCGGCGACACGCCTTTCGGTGATCGTGCGACCGGCATCTTCGAAGGCAAAAGCATCGCCCCGAGTCGGCACGCGCCGGGCGAGGTCGGCGCGGATCGCCGGGATGCGTTTCTCGGCGGCCTCGAGGTCGTGCTTGGCGTTGCGGATCTGCCGGCCGATGTTGAGCTGATCGTCGAAATGTGCGGCGCGCTGCCGTTCGAGCCGCGCGATCTCGGTTTCGAGCCCGGCCTTCTGGATGAGCCGCGGGTCGCCAGAGGCGATCGCCTTGGCGAGCGCGAACTGGTTCGCCTGCCGGCCGATGTCTTCGAGCGTGCGGATGCTGCGATCGCCGGCAAGCGCCGCGGCGATGAACCGCGCCTTGCGTTCGTTCGCCTGCCACATCGTCGCGTCCATCGAACCCAGTGTGGCGTACGCGTAGAGCTCGATCTCGGCGTTCTGGTTGCCCTGACGCTCGATGCGTCCTTCGCGCTGCTCGATTTGCGACGGCAACCAAGGGACGTCGAGATGGTGCAGCGCCTTGAGGCGCAGCTGCACATTGACGCCGGTGCCCATCGTGTCGGAGGAACCGATCAGGATGCGCACCCGGCCGGCATTGAATTCGCCGAAGAGCCGCTGCTTCTCACTCGCGCGCTTGAAGTCCTGCATGAACGCGATCTCGGCGGCCGGCACGCCGAGCCGCTCGAGTTCGTGCTTGATCCAGCGGTAGGCCGAAAAGCCGCGCGTCGCCTCGACGGCGAGCGTGCCGAGGTCGGAGAAGATCAGCTGGCCGGCGCCCGGCAGCGGGTACGGGGTGCCGTCCGGCCGCGCGTAGCGATCCTCGGCAGTCTCTCGCCAGATGCGGTGGACGTTGGTGATGAGACAATTGAGCTTATTGCTCGGCTCGTTGCCGGCATCCGGCCCAACGAGACGCATGTCGATCGCGGCGTGCCTTCCGTCGGTGATGACCGAGAGCAGGATGTCGTCACCCTTTTCGACCCGTCTCGTGCGGCTCTCGATCTTCCTGATCCGCTCGGCGAGGAGCTGCTGGTAGTCGCTGAATGCGGCGCTCGCTTCGGCGGTGACGAGCTGCCGCTCGCCATCCTTGATCCGCGGCACCTGGAGGAAGAACCGCAAATCGCCCTTGAGCACGACGTCGGCGACCGCGCGGAACATCGCGACGAGTTCGGGGACATTGACGAACTCGCAGAACCGGTCGACCGGCTTGTAGGTGCCCGAGGGCTGCAGCTCCAGCTCGGTGCGGACGTCGCCGAAGGTCGAGGCCCAGGCGTCGAACTCGTGCACGCCGCGCGCGGCAAGTGCATCCGGCGCCTGGTATCGGAGCAAGGTGTAGAGTTCGCCGAGGGTATTGGTGATCGGTGTGCCCGAGGCCTGGATCAATGCCCGGCGCGGGTTCTTCTGCTCGATGAAGCGAGCCTTGACATAGAGGTTCCAGGCGCGCTGCGAGCCTTGCGCATCGATGCCCTTCAAGTTGACGCGGTTGGTCGCGAAGGCCAATTTCCTGAATTCTTGAGCTTCGTCGACGACTATCTGGTCGATGCCGATCTCCTCGATCGTGACCATGTCGTCGCGCCGCTCTCTGATGGTTTCGAGCTTTTCGGCGAGGCGTTCCTTGATCGCCTCGATGCGCTTGCGGGTCGGGCGGTCGTCGGCGCCGAGATGCAGCGCCTCGTGCATCGCGATCTGGTCTTCGATGATCTGCCGCTCGAAAGCGGCCGGGACGGCGATGAAGCGGAACGCCGAGTGGGTGATGACGATCGCGTCCCATTGGGCGGTTGCGGCGCGCGCCAGAAAGCGCGCCCGTTTCTCCTTCACGAAATTGGTCTCGTCGGCGACGAGGATCCTGGCCGTCGGATAGAGCTGCAGGAATTCGGCCGCCGCCTGCGCGAGGGTGTGGCCGGGGACTACCCACATCGCCTTGCTGACGAGACCCAGCCGCTTCTGTTCCATGATCGCGGCGGCGATCGAGAAGGTCTTCCCGGCGCCGACCGCATGGGCGATGTAGGTCCCACCGGCCGAGATAATGCGCCAGATCACGCGTTTCTGGTGGTCGTAGAGGCGGATGACCGTACTCGCGCCCGGCAAGGTCAGATGCCGCCCGTCGAAATGCCGCGGCACGAGGTTGTTGAAGCGGTCGTTGTAGATGCGCGCCAGACGATCGGCACGGTCGGGATCGGTCCACACCCAGTCGCTGAAGGCGGCCTTGATCCGTGCCAGTTTTTCCTTGGCTGCTTCGGTCGCCTCGGTATTGAGGACCCGGCGCTCGATGCCGTCTTCGATGACCGTGTCGTGGATTTGCGGCGTCGCGCTATTGAGCGCGTCGTGCAGCAATAAGCCGGCGTGGCGGCGCGGCGTGCCCCATTCCGAGGTGCCGGCGGCGGTGCCGGCAAACGCAACCCCGTCGACGCTCCAATAGGCGATCTCGACGGTGTGCCGGATCTGCACCCGGGTTCCCATGACTTCGGCGGCGAAGGCCTCGATAATCTCGGCCGGCAGCCACGGGGCACCGGCGCGTGCCGCGATGTCCGAGGGCGGGATGTCGGGCGGCTGCACCGCTTCGAGGGCGGTAATGTTACGCCCGTATCCCGGATCGAGCGTGGCAGCGGCTTTCGCGGCGGCGAGCTTGCTACGCACCGCGCCGGAGAGATAGGCGTCGGCGGTCTCCCAGGTTTCGGTCGCGGGATCGCGGTAGACCGCGTCGCCGAGCCGGGCGAGTGCCTCCTCGGGTTCGCAATCGAGGAGCTCGGCGAGGTACTCGGGGTCCACCCGCCCGGTTTCGTCGAGGGTGACGGCTAGCGCGTCGGCCGGCGACGCAATCAGCGGCGACGCCGGCGGTGCCACGACGCGCTCGCGGAAGATGGCACCCATGCGGGCGAGGCCGCTCGAGCGGTTGTAGTCCTCGATGCTGGCGACGAGCCAGCAATCGGGGTCGTCGGCGAACGGCGCGAGGTTCGGGCGGCGGTGCGTTTCCCGTGCCTCTCCGGTCTCGGGGTCGGTCGTGGTCGTGATGACGGTGTGGCTGATCGGCCCGAAGTGCCGGACGAAGGCGGCGTAGCCGACGCGCAGCCGGATCTGAGCCTCGGCCCACGAGTGATTGGCCATCTGTGCACGCAGCACGTCGCGCACCGCGTCGCGGATCGGGATCAGGCCGCGGATGATGCGGGCCGCCTTCGCGGTGATCCCCTCGTCGTCACGGCGCTGTTTGACGGCGACCGCGACGGCGGCGCCGTCCACGACCTGCATCAGCCGCCCGGACTTGCCGACGAAGTAGGAGCCCTCCTTGATTTCGGCCCCTTCTGCCGCGGTACCGCTGCGAACAGCGTCAGAAACCTCGTCTTCTTCGGCCGCTTTTACCGGTCCGGGCCGCGTCGGCGTGAAAATCCCTGTCGGAAGCTCCGCGAGAGCCATGTCGAGCAGATCTACGAGCGGCGGATCGCCGGGGCGTGGCCGGCAGGTATAGGCCGGGTCGGGGCCGTAGATGCCGCGCCTCAGAGCGTGCTCGCCGAGCACCATTTCGGGATGTGCTGCGAAATATTCGTTGATCTCGACGGTGTCGCCGTCCTGAGTGGGGATCGCGACAAGGTCGATCCATTTCGTGATGCCCGGTGCCTGGCCGTCGGCGCGGCGCTGCAGGACGAGGATGTCGACGACGACGTCGGTGCCGGCCGCAGCGCGCATGCTCCCCTCGGGCAGCCGCACCGCGCCGACGAGGTCGGCGAGCGAGGCGATGTGCTCGCGGGCAGTTCGGCTCGCCTTGTCCATCGTGCCGGTGCTGGCGACGAAGATCGCGAGGCCGCCGGGCCGTAGCCGGTCGATCGAGCGCGCGATGAAATAGTCATGCAGCCGCAGACCGAAGGAGGTAGTCGCGGGATCGGCGCGCACGACCCTATCCGCGAAGGGCGGGTTGCCGACCGCAAGATCGAAGCCGCCGCCGAGCCGACTCCTCGTGTAGTCCTCGCAGCGGATCGTCGCCTCGGGATGGACGAGGCGGGCGATCCGCGCCGTCACCGGGCAATATTCGATGCCGGTAAGGCGGGTCGTCTCGCGCAACTCCGCCGGCATCGCCGCGAAAAACAGCCCGGTTCCCATGCCCGGCTCGAGCACAATTCCGCCAGTGAAGCCGAGCCGCTGTGCGGCACGCCACAGCGCGCGGACGATCGGCTCCGGCGTGTAGTGCGCATACTGCGTCGTGCGCTGGAGTACGGCGTATTCGGCCGGGCTGACACTATCCGCGAGATCGCGGCCGATCTCGTCCCAGCCGGGGCGGAAACCGGTGGCGCCCGGCAGCGGAAAGCAGTTCTGTGCGAGCTCGGTGGCGCCGAACCCGGTAAAGCGCAACATCAAAGCCTGTTCATCGACTGTCGGCGTTCGTCCGGTCTTCTCGATCTCCTTCGAGAGCCGGATGGCGGCGATGTTGTCCCTCGCCCGCGCCGGCCAGCCGTGGGCAAGACCGCGATCGGCGTCGAGCTGGAAGTTTTTGCCGCCAGTCGGTGCCGGCGGCGGATCGGCAGCTGTGTCGTCGAGCTCGGGTGGCGACGGCTCGCGTGCAGGTTGTTCGCCTTTCGCGGGCTCGATGGTCCAATCGAAGGGGGTGCTGTCGAACAGGCCGAGGGTCGACGGTGCGGAGTCGGGCATCGTCGCAATCTCCTTTTGAGACGGGTGGTCTGGGCTCAGGCGGGGCTACCGGCAGGGCGACGAGGCAGCGCTCAGCAATGGGTCCGGATGCTGGGGCGGTCCTGACCCGCGTCGGCCGGAGGTTCAGTGCAGTGGTCGGGAGGGCGGTCGGATCTCGACCGCTTCCGGCGATGGACTGTCCGGATCGGCAATCTGTTGGAGCGCGCTAGTATTCGCTCGGCAGCAGGATCGTGTTGTCGACGAAATAGAACCGGATCTCCCGCATCGGAAAATCGGTGTAGGGATCTGCTTCATTGCCAGCGGATGCAGGTTGCCGTCGTCGCAGATCAGCACGGCAGTACTGTTTTCGCCGACGGCGAGGG
>DATJSH010000186.1:0-13822 GCA_035504235.1 Allostellaceae bacterium
GCGCTGCGTCCGCCTGGGTGATCCCGACCGACGAAAATTTGATGGTGGCCCGCCAGACGCGCCGTCTGCTGGACCGATGGAGGAACTTTTCATGAAAGCACGAGACATTATGACGACCGACGTCGTGTCGGTCGGTCCCGACACCCCGACGGGCACCGTCGCCGGGCTTCTTTCCGCGCGCGGGATCAGCGCCGTCCCGGTTATTGACGCGGCGGGATCGTTGGTCGGCATGGCCAGTGAGGGCGATCTGATCGGCCGCAACGAGATTGACTGGCGCGCCCGCCGCGATTGGTGGCTGACCCTCCTTGCTGAGGGGGAGGAGTTGCATCCGGATTTTCTGGCAAGCCTGCGAAAGCCTGACCGGGCGGTACGCAACGTCATGACAAGTCCCGTGATTACCGTCACCGAGAATACGGGGCTCCCGGACATCGCCAAACTGCTGATTTCTCACCACATAAAGCGGGTTCCGGTAGTTAGCGATGGCCGCGTCATCGGAATTGTAAGTCGCGCCGATCTCGTACGAGCGCTGGCGACGGAAGCTCAGGAGCCGTAGCCGACAGCGCCGGGGGGAATCTCGATGTCGATTGAGCCGTTTTTGGGTCGCACGCACATCGCCTACTTCACGATGGAGATCGCGATCCGGCCCGAAATCCACAGCTATTCCGGCGGTCTCGGCATCCTCGCTGGTGACACTGCGCGTTCTTGCGCTGATCTGGATTTGCCGATCGTCTTTGTCAGCCTCGTCAGCCGCGCAGGTTATTTCCGTCAGGAGATCGACGCTCAGGGGCGTCAGGTCGAGGCCCCCGATTTGTGGGAAGTCGAGCGCTGGTGCACGCCGCTCAACGCAATGATCGCGGTCGAGATCGATGAAAAGCCGGTTTGGATCCGGCCCTGGCTATATCTCGGTGCCGGCTCCGACAATCACCAGGTTCCGATACTGCTGCTCGACACCGACCTTGATCAGAACAGTCGAGAGGATCGCGCGCTCACGCATTACCTCTATGGCGGCGACGACGCCTATCGGCTCAAGCAGGAGATCATCCTGGGGATCGGCGGTGTTCGCCTATTGCACGCGCTCGGCTTCGACATACACACCTATCATCTTAACGAAGGCCATGCGGCGTTTCTGACCCTCGAGCTGCTCAACCGCTGGCGCGTGGCGCCCGCAGACCTCGCCCCCGGCGAGGACCCTTACGACATTCCAGAGGTTCGCTCACGGTGCGTTTTCACCACACACACGCCGGTCGAGGCTGGGCATGACCACTTCGCGTACGACCTGTTCGAGCGAATGCTGCCCGGGTTTGTCGACTTGTCGGAATTGAAGAAGCTTGCAGGCGCCAACGATCTCAACATGACCAGGTTGGGCTTGAATCTGTCGGACTACGTCAACGGCGTCGCCCATCGGCATGCGCAAACGACCGAGAAAATGTTTCCCGGCTATCGCATCCATGCGATCACCAACGGTGTGCATCTCGCGACCTGGGCGCATCCGAAATTCGCCGCGCTTTACGACGCGCAGTTTCCGCACTGGCGACACGAACCGGAGGTACTGGTCCGCGCGCTTCAGTTATCGGACGATGCGCTCGCCCAGTGCCACGGCGCCGCGAAAGGCGATCTGATCGATCTGGTCAAGTCGATGACGGGCACCGCTTTGTCTCCCGATGTCCTGACCATCGGCTTTGCGCGCCGCATGACCGGCTACAAGCGCCCGCTCTTGCTGTTCGCCGACATCGAGCGCTTGCTCGCTATCGTCGCCAGACAGCCGGTCCAACTGATCATCGCGGGAAAGGCGCACCCGCGCGATAGCGAGGGCAAGGAGGCGATCCGCCGGATCCATGAGCTCACCCGCGAGTTCGCCCACAGGTTCACTTGTGTCTTCCTGCCCAATTACGAGATGCAGCTTGCAGCGCGACTCGTCTCGGGCGTCGATCTTTGGCTCAATACGCCGCTCCCGCCGCTTGAGGCCTCGGGGACAAGCGGCATGAAAGCCGCCCTCAACGGCGTCTTGAATTGCAGCGTACTCGACGGCTGGTGGATCGAGGCCTGTGTCGAAGGTGCGACGGGGTGGTCGATTGACAACGGCGCTTGCGCAATCGAGGCGGAGACGGCCGCCGATCTTTACCACAAGCTCGAAGATACCATCCTGCCGCTCTACTACACCGACGCCTCAGGCTGGCGCGCAATGATGAAACAGTCGATTGCCGCCATCGCGTCCTACTTCAACACGCACCGTATGATGCGGCGCTACGCGACCGAGGCTTACCTCCGTTAGCTTTGACGAGGAGGTCATGATGGACCAGCGCGATACCGAGCTGCACGCCGACGCCGTCTTGTCGCCCGAATTGCTGCGTTTGATCGATGGCTGGTGGCGCGCCGCGAATTACCTATCGATCGGCCAGATCTATCTTCTCGACAACCCCCTCTTAAAGGAACCGCTGAAACTCCAACACATCAAGCCGCGGCTGCTCGGTCATTGGGGCACCACGCCGGGACAGAATTTTCTCTATGTCCACCTGAATCGGATCATCAAGGCGCGCGACCTCGACATGATCTACGTGTCGGGGCCGGGGCATGGAGGGCCCGGGCTGGTTGCGAATACCTGGCTCGAAGGCACCTACAGCGAGGTTTACCCGCACGTGCCGCAAAGCGAGCGCGGCATGCAGCGCCTCTTCAAGCAGTTCAGCTTCCCTGGCGGCATCCCGAGCCACGTCGCGCCAGAGACGCCGGGCTCGATCCATGAAGGCGGGGAGCTTGGCTATTCACTGTCGCATGCCTTTGGCGCGGCGTTCGACAATCCCGATCTGGTCGTTGCCTGCGTCGTTGGCGATGGCGAGGCCGAGACCGGGCCGCTCGCCACCTCGTGGCATTCCAACAAATTCCTCAATCCGGTGACCGACGGCGCGGTGCTGCCGATCCTTCATCTCAACGGTTACAAGATCGCCAATCCGACGATCCTCGCGCGCATTCCCGACGACGAGCTGCTGAGCCTTTTTGTTGGCTACGGCTACAAGCCATATATGGTCGCCGGCGATGACCCGGGAGCGATGCATCAGAAGATGGCAGCCACGTTCGACCGAGTGTTTGACGACATCCGCGCCATTCAGCAAGGAGCCCGGCAGAGCAGCCACAGCGAGCGGCCGGTCTGGCCGATGATCATCCTCAGGACCCCGAAAGGCTGGACAGGGCCAAAGGAGGTCGACGGGCTGAAGACCGAAGGCTTCTGGCGCTCGCACCAGGTGCCGTTCGCCGAAATGGCGACCAAGCCCGCGCATGTGAAGCTGCTCGAAAGCTGGATGAAGAGCTACCGGCCGGAAGAGCTATTCACGGAAGAAGGGGCGCTGCAGCCTGAGATTGCTGCGCTGGCGCCGGCCGGCGACCGCCGCATGAGCGCCAATCCGCACGCCAATGGCGGCTTGCTGATGCGCGATCTCGACCTGCCGGAGATCGCGGATTACGCGGTTGCGGTGAAGACGCCGGGCGCCGAAGACGCGGAGGCCACCGCGGTGATGGCGCAATACCTGCGCGACGTCATGAAGGACAGCGCAGAACGGCGCAATTTTCGCGTCTTCGGCCCCGACGAGACCGCGTCAAACCGCCTGTCACACGTCTTCGAGGTGACCAACCGCGCGTGGAACGCCGAGACCCTGTCCTATGACGATCATCTCGCCGCCGACGGGCGGGTCATGGAAATCCTTTCCGAGCATACCTGCCAAGGCTGGCTCGAAGGCTACCTGCTGACCGGCCGGCACGGCTTCTTCTCGTGCTACGAGGCGTTCATCCACATTATCGACTCGATGTTCAACCAGCACGCCAAATGGCTGAAGGTGTGTAACGAGATTCCGTGGCGCCGGCCGATCCCGTCGCTCAACTATCTGCTGACCTCACATGTCTGGCGGCAGGACCATAATGGCTTCAGCCATCAGGACCCTGGCTTTATCGATTACGTGTGCAACAAAAAATCGGACATCGTCCGGGTCTATCTGCCGCCCGATGCGAACTCGCTGCTCTTCGTCACCGATCATTGCCTCAAGAGCTGGAACCGCATCAACGTGATCGTCGCCGGCAAGCAACCGGCGCCGCAATGGCTGACAATGGATGAGGCAATCAAGCACTGTACCGCTGGCATCGGCATCTGGGACTGGGCCAGCAACGACAAGGGCAGCGATCCCGACGTGGTGATGGCCTGCGCGGGCGACGTGCCGACGCTCGAGACGCTGGCCGCCGTCGATCTGCTCCACAAGCTGCTCCCGGATCTAAAAATCCGGGTGGTCAATGTGGTCGATTTGATGACCCTGCAGCCGCATGAAGAGCATCCGCATGGCCTCACAGACCACGACTTCGACGCGCTTTTCACGACCGACAAACCAGTCATCTTCGCGCATCACGGCTACCCATGGCTCATCCACCGGCTGACCTATCGGCGCCGCAACCACGACAACATTCATGTCCGCGGCTACAAGGAAGAGGGGACGACGACTACGCCCTTCGACATGGTCGTGCGCAACGATCTCGACCGCTTCCACCTCGTCAGCGACGTCATCGACCGCCTGCCGCAGCTCGGTTACACGGCCGCCTACGCGAAGCAGGCGATGCGCGACAAGCTGATCGACCACAAGGCCTATATCCGCGAGCACGGCGAAGACATGCCGGAGGTCAAGGACTGGCGCTGGTCGCCGACAGACGTGGTCGCGCCCCGGTAGACCCGTGCGATGCCGTCTGATCCAGATCAAGGTGATTGGCATGACTTGGTGATGTGCTGCGGCCTCCAGATTGGAGGCCGGTCATGCCGCTTCGTGACATTGTGGTGCTCGGGCTAATCGTGATCGTGTTCGCAACCTTCGGCGTCGTGCTGGGGGCCGTGAGTTGGTACTGCCGCGCCAGCGCTACCCCCTCGTCGCGCCGCGCGGCCGAGTGGCGGGCGGACTATCCCACAGACGGCGGGCTCGTCACCGACGACGACTGACCGGTCCACATCCTATGCCGGGCCAGACGCCGCTCCTCCGGCTCGACGGGCAACAACCGCACCTTGGGCGGCTAGTTAGGCTTCGCCTGTCGCGCGGGTGTAGCGTCAAGCAAAAGCCCGACTTTGAAGCTCCGGGAGGCCCGCATGAGGGCACAACAATTGTTGGCGCCGCGCCAACCGCTGACGATGACGGATATACCGGCACCGCGCCCCGGTGCAGGGGACGTGCTCATCGCGGTCAAGGCCTGCGCCGTCTGCCGCACCGACCTTCATGTGATCGACGGCGAACTCACGCGTCCCAAGCTGCCGCTCGTTCCCGGTCATGAGGTCGTTGGCACGATCGTCGAAAAAGGCGAGAGCGTCGAGCGGTTCGCCATCGGCGATCGCGTCGGCGTCCCTTGGCTCGGTTGGACCTGCGGTGTCTGCGACTATTGCCGAACCGGTCGCGAAAACCTCTGCGACAAGGCGCGTTTCACTGGCTATCAGATAGACGGCGGTTATGCCGAAATGACCGTCGCCGACGCGCGTTACAGCTTCGCGCTGCCGTCTGAGTTCGACGATGTCGCAGCGGCACCGCTGCTATGCGCGGGGTTGATCGGTTACCGTACGCTGCGGTTCGCGGGCGACGCGCGGCGCATCGGCATTTACGGTTTCGGCGCAGCAGCGCATATCGTCGCTCAGGTCGCGCGGTTTCAAGGTCGTTCCATATTCGCCTTTACCAAGCCCGGCGACCATGCGGCGCAGAATTTCGCTCGCGCACTGGGAGCTTGCTGGACCGGCGGATCGGACGATATGCCGCCGGAACCACTCGATGCGGCACTGATTTTCGCACCGGTCGGCGCACTCGTACCGGCGGCGTTGAGAGCGACCCGTAAGGGCGGGATCGTTGTCTGCGGTGGCATTCACATGAGTGACATCCCGGCATTCCCATACGCGCTGTTGTGGGAGGAACGTAGCCTGCGTTCCGTCGCTAACCTGACGCGCAAGGATGCGGAGGAGTTCTTGGCGCTGGCGCCCAAAGCCGGGATCACGACGACGACAAAAACCTATCCGCTCGCGGAAGCCAACGCGGCGCTTGCAGATTTGCGAAGCGGCCGCCTCGAAGGGGCTGCGGTACTCGTCCCTTAACGACCGGCGAGGGTTTTCCGAACAGCGGTAAGTGTGTCGCTGCTTGTTCCCACGGCATTGATCCGTTGCCAATATATCGGTCCGGAATCTGCCTGGAGCTGATTTTCGACGATCTCTGGCGTTGCGTCGGAGGCATCGTTTTTGCGTGCCTTGACGCGGGAAGCCAATGTCGCGCCCGGTGCTTCCAGCCAAATGCCGGTGAACGGTGAGCCAGCCTCCCGTGCGACTTCGGCAAAAGATTGCCGTTCCTCGGGACGCAGCGATACCGCATCGAGGATCACGCAATAGCCCGCACGTAACGCTATTGAAGCCAGCCGGCGTAACTCGCCGTACACTCGGTCGCTAATGTCTGACGAATACGCTTCCTGCGGCAAACGAACCTCAGGAGGGAGCCCAAAAAGACGCTTACGGATGACATCACTGCGCAGCACCCGAGCACCTGGTCGCGCACCGAGACTGGGCGCCAGCGCTGCGGCGATGGTCGATTTGCCCGTGCCGCTCAGCCCGCCGATTGCGAGGAGGCGAGCCGGGGGTGGCCGCAATCCCTGGCACGCGTCATCGAGATAAGACTGTGCTTCGCGGAGAATGCCACTGCTCGCTGCGACATGTGCGCGAATTGCTGCGCGCAGCGATAGAAATAGCGGCATTGCCGGAAGGCCCTTATCTTCCGCGGATAGGTCGAGATAGCGGTTAAAGAGCAGGTTTGCGCTCTCCCCGTACCCTTGATGCTCAAGATCCATGAGCAAAAACGATAAATCGTAAAGGACGTCGATCGCGGCAAAGGCGTCGGAAAATTCGATGCAGTCGAAGAGGATTGGCTTGCCGTCGAAGACGCAAATGTTGCGTAGATGCAAATCACCGTGACAGCGACGCACCTTGCCGTCGGCACGACGTAAGTCGAGTAGCCCCGCAACGCGACGCAGCCAGTTCTCGGAACACTTACGCAATTCCTCAATCTGCGAGGACGGCAGCGCCGCACCGCGCAGGCATGTATCATTTTCCTCGATGACACCCGCGATCCCGTGGGCGCCGCCATGGCTTCGTGAAACATCGGCGCGAGAGTGGAACTCCGCGATATGCGCCGCCAGGGAGTAGACGAGTGGCAAATTCAGGTTGCCGGCCTTGGCGATCACGTCGAGCCGCTGATCTTGCGCGAAGCGTTTCATGACGACGACCCAATCGATGACCTCGCCGGCACCACCCCAGGCGAGACGGCCATCGGCACCGCGGACGATTGACCGGACCTCGCGATAGAGCTGCGGCGCGGTGCGGCGATTGAGGGCGAGTTCGGCGTGGCAATACTGTCGGCGCTGATCGACCGTTGAGAAATCTAGATAAGGAAAGCGGATCGCACGCTTCAGTTTGTAAGCGTACCCGCCGGCGAGAAACACAAGCGATATGTGAGTTTCGAGCCGTTCAACCCGTCTGACGCCGCTATAGGAGGATGGGTTGCTAAGAAACGCGATCACCTCCTGCTGATCACCGTACACGCCGCGGACAGGCGCCACATCTTGCTCTCGGCGATTAGAATGACCCGTCGCAGCCGTGTGGATACCCTCAGCAGGGGGCAGATCACAGACCTCAAGCATCGGTTTCTAGGCGGTGGCGGACATCACGACAACGGCGAGCCGCCACCGCATGCCAGTTCGACAAAGTCGAGAACTTTTTCTTCGAGCTGAATCGGGTAGATCGGGTCGAAATCGATTTCTGCTCCGAACCCACCGGTGGCACCAACATGAGGGAACGTCCCGGTATACTCGATCATCAACGGCGGCTCGCCATCCGTCGCGTACACAGTGAGGCGCGGCGGCCGGGCGTCCTTCGGCAGAAAGCCCCGAACGATCACCAATTCAGCGGCTAGTTGACCATTGACGTCTGCAAGCCGAGAGGTCGCTTCGGCACCATGCGCGCGAGCGGTCTCGGCGACGTCGTCAAGCAGCGGCATGATCGTCTTCGTGACTAGCTTCGAGAACCATTGGCGCCGTTGCTCTGTCACCGTACTGGATGTCACTGCGGGCGGAGCGGGATTGGGTTCTTTCCGTACCGGACGTCGATCGGTGCGGCGCAGGATTCCTTCGAGAGCACTGCAAAAATCTGGCGTCATTGTCGTACTTCCTCGAGTTCGAAGTTCGAGTAGCAAGGGAATGAGGAAAAGCCACTGATCCAGATCAAACTGGGCCTTTGCGCTCGGTCTCGACCGCCCTTGATCCACGTCAATGCGCGCGATGGCCGATGCTGGGATAGGTCTCGCGACCGCTAGCCCTGGGAGCAAGGCATGAAGGGTTTACAATCGCGCGGGTCAACGCATCCCGCGGGCCGGCGGGTGACCGGACGGGCACAAGGTGACGGACTTCTCGACCCGTATCTGTCGCGGTACAAACCGTCCGAGCCGGCCTCCTGCCCGCGATGCGGCGTGCACTTCGACAAAGGCCGGTGGCAATGGGGCTGGGCACCGGAGAATGCGCAGCCGCATCTCTGTCCCGCCTGTCGTCGTATTGAGGACAATCTGCCTGGCGGCCTCCTGACGCTGCACGATGTGCCGCCGCGCCTGAAGGATCAAATAGCGAGCCTCGTCCGCAATGAGGAGGCCGCAGAAAACGCCGAACACCCCCTGAACCGCATCATCGCCATCGACGATGCGGAAGGTGCTGTCGTTGTCCGAACGACCGATATTCACCTCCCCCGCCGTATCGGTGAGGCGGTTAAGCGCGCTTATCGCGGCACGCTCGACATGCATTTCGACGATGACGGATATTTCGCTCGTATCGATTGGCACCCGGCACCCTAAGGGCGACGAGGTGTGGCGCTCGGCAACAGCTGCCGAGTCGCCGACATGACGGGGTGGTAGCGGCGCGCTACGGCGCTAAGCAGCGGCGCGATCGAGGCTGAAGGTTCGCGTCCGATCGTTGTAGGTGAATAGTTCGGCGAAACGTGCCCAGTCGATCGCGGTTCGTATTGTCTTCTCTGCTTCTCGCCGTGGCAAATGATCTTCGAGCTCGTATTCGAAGCGGCCGCGCGGTGCGACATGCCCATCGCGGTCGCTGAGCACCTGTAGGATGTGCGCGGCGAGCGGCACGAACCGGAGCAGATGTTCGCGAAACAGCCTCTTTCGGCCATCGGTATCGCTTTGGGCGAGCACGCGCCCGGCGGCGGTCAGCTTGATCGTGCTGCCGTCGAGTTCGGCAAATTCGAGCAGATGCAAAGCCGCCGCGATCGGGAATAGTCGATTGGCCGCAAGGGCCAGTGCAGGGCCTATCTGTGCGAGGTCGGCCCTGCCGTCGAATGGTGCCGCAGCGAGTGCCTCCGCAAAACCGCCGAGGCGCGTGGCTGCGACTTCCGGCAATTGCTGAACCAGTCCGCCATGGAGCTGGCTTTGTGAGCCCATCGCCTCGGTCATTCGCGAGGTGAGGATCGAATAGATCTCGTCGACGATGCTATGAAACGACGCGTCGAGCCGGTTGCGCGGTTGCGGTAAAGGCACTTTGACCTCGGCGACGATACGGCCCGGATTTGAGCCGAGGACCAATATGCGATCGCACATCAGCACCGCCTCCTCGATGTTGTGCGTCACCATCAGCACTGCCTTGGTCGGAAGCTGATGGCCGATCCAAAGATCAAGGAAATCGGTGCGGAGTGTTTCCGCGGTCAGCACGTCGAGCGCGGAGAAGGGCTCGTCCATCAACAGGAGGATCGGGTCGCTGACAAGCGCTCGCGCAAAGCCGACGCGCTGCCGCATCCCACCTGATAATTCGCGCGGATAAGCCGACTGGAAACCGTCCAACCCGATAAGATCGATGGCCGACATCGCACGTCGCCGTGCGTCTTTGGCGGGTAGTCGTGCCGCGTCGAGGCCGAGCTCGACATTTTCCAGCACCGTCAACCAGGGGTAAAGCGCAAAGGTCTGGAAGACGACGGCGATACCCTCCGCGGGACCCATCAGCGGCTCGCCACGATACCGCACGCCACCGGCGCTCGGTTTGATCAGCCCGCTGGCAATGCGCAGCAATGTCGATTTGCCCGAGCCCGAACGGCCCAGTAGCCCCAGGATCTCGCCGTTGTGCACCGTGACGTCGATGCCCGCGAGCACGGGCAACGGAGCGCCCGATGGCTTCACGAAATTCATGTCGATATGGTTCAGAGCAATAATCGACTCTGCTGTCGCATCGAACATTTACTGCTCCTGCTAATCGAGCCGTGTCCGGCGTTCGGCATAGGCGTAAAGCGGTCGCCACAGCAGCCGGTTCATCGCGATCACCAATACCGACATCACCGAGATGCCCAACGCGATTCGCGGGTAGTCCCCCGCCTGCGTCATCTGAGCGATATAGGCGCCGAGCCCACCTGCGGTGAGTTTGGTCGAGCCCCAGCGGACCGTCTCGGCGACAATGCTAGCGTTCCAAGCACCGCCCGAGGCGGTGATCGCGCCGGTCACGAAGTAAGGAAAGATCCCGGGCAGCATCACTTCGCGCCACCAGTGCCACGGCCGCACCCGGAAGCTTGCGGCTGCCTCTCGGAAATCGCTCGGGAAAGCACTCGCGCCCGCGATGACGTTAAACAGGATGTACCATTGCGTCCCGAGGATCATCAGCGGACAAAGCCAAATTCCGGGTGCCAGGCGGAAGTGGACGATCAAGAAAACCGCGACAGGAAACAGAAGGTTGGCCGGAAACGCTGCGAGAAACTGGCTCACCGGCTGAACTTTGGCCGTCAGCTTTGGCCGCAAGCCGACAAACACGCCAATCGGGACCCAAATCAAGGATGCCAACGCAACGAGGGCCGCTACGCGCGCCAGGGTCAGCGCGCCGCTGCGTACGGCCGCTCGTGCGTCATTCCACGACAGTGCTGACCCAGCGTATTGGACGATGGCCCAGCCGACATATCCGAGAGCGGCGCACACCAGCCCGAGCCAAAGCGCGTCACCAACCGGTCGCGGCAACAAGCCGGGCATGGTCTTCCCCGGTAGGATGGAGAATCTTGCCCGTGCCCCGTGTCGCATGACCGTGCTCAGGGGATGGCCGACGGCGGCGGCTAAACTTGACCGCCGAAACAGGTCCAGCATCCAACTTTTCGGAACAACCTGCGCGGCCGTTTGCTCAAACCGAAACTTGTCGGCCCAAGTCACCATTGGCCGAAACATCAGCTGATCGTAGAGAACGATCGCGACAGTCATCGCAAGGATGGCCCAGCCGACGGCGCCCAAGTCCCGTTGCTCGATGGCCTTGGCCACATAGGACCCCACACCCGGCAGCGCGATTTGCAGATCGCCGACCGCGATCGCCTCCGCCGCGACGACAAAGAACCAGCCGCCCGACATCGACATCATCATGTTCCAGATGAGCCCAGGCATCGCGAACGGCACTTCGAGGCGCCAAAATCGCTGCCAGGCCGATTCCCGAAAACTGCGGCTCGCCTCATCCAGATCGGTTGGGATGGTGCGCAGCGACTGGTAGAAGCTGAACGCCATGTTCCAAGCCTGGCTGGTGAAGATCGCAAAGATCGCCGCCAATTCCGGCCCCATCACATTGCCGGGGAACAATCCGACGAAAAATGCGACGGTAAAGGAGAGATAGCCGAGGATCGGCACCGATTGCAGCACGTCGAGGATCGGGATCAAGACCGTCTCGGCGCGACGGCTTTTTGCCGCGAGCGTCGCGTACGTAAAGGTAAAGAGCAGCGACGCAAGCATCGCGGCGAGCATCCGCATCACTGTGCGCAGTGTGTAGAGCGGTAGCGCGGTGAGGGAGAGCGAGATTTCGGGCTGGTGTTCGATTGCGAACGGCGCGGTCATCTGACGCGTCCCAATGCCAAGCAGGATGACGACACCAAGCACGAGCAGCGTGGCGATCAGGTCACGCCAGCCTGGAGCTCGCTGCTGCCAATTTCCGCCGGCCAGTATCTCGGCATGCTGTTCCACGGCTCGCAGGGCTCCTGAGAAACGGGCGCGCGGCGTTGCCGGGCGGTTTCTTCGAACGAATGATCCTGCCGCGGCCAATGCAGTGCGTTGATGTGAATCAAGGCTCTTTCGCGCGGGCGATAGCAAACTTGCGATCGCTTCCGCCGAGGAGGAAATCGTGACTAGTTTTGCATTCACGACGCAGGATCTGAGGTCCGCGCCAATCGAGGTTCGCCGCTGGCTTATAGGACGGATTGAGAGCGAGCTGGTGGCGCTTGCGTCGGTTGTACCCGTCGCCGTCGCGCCGGCAGAGAGCCCGGCGCTGGCCGCGTGCACACCCGAGGAAGCCTTTGGCATTTTCGATCGGATCAAAGGCGATTTTGCTGCAACGCATGTCTTTCTCGAGTTGGGGCGCGATCAATTGGAAAGCGGAACTGCCGCCCCGCTCCACGCGGTCAAT
This sequence comes from Allostellaceae bacterium, assembly GCA_035504235.1. Classification (GTDB taxonomy): domain Bacteria; phylum Pseudomonadota; class Alphaproteobacteria; order ATCC43930; family CGMCC-115725; genus DATARH01. The sequence goes on from DATJSH010000186.1 coordinate 12,445, forward strand.
ATTGATGCCCTCCTCCGCAACACCCAACTCGACGATCACCGGCTGGTGAGCTGCCTGCGGACGATCAATCGAGCCTTTCAGGACGTTCGCCGGGATCCGGAGGCGATGTTGTTCGGCTTTGATCAGGCCGATCATGTCTACGTGCACGAGGCGACCTATCACAGCGTTCACAATCTTTGGCAGCAACTGTTGCAGTTGCACGCACCGGCCGAAACGAGGACGGCAGAGCCCGTCGATTGGCCTGCCGCTGGCTTCGAGCCACGCCAGCTCGGGCCGAGTGAAAGCATTGCTGGGCATCGGCAGCACTAATCCGTGGAAACGGCCTCCGATGGCTCGGGCAGCGCTCGATCCAGAACGCCATCGCGCGGCGCGTCCGGTTAGCCGATCTCCAGACTTTGGCCGAGAGGCACGGAGTCGCTTCGCGCCGTGGATCTCGGGGCTTTTGACCTTGGCGGCGATGGTGCTGGTCGTCGTCCATTTCGGCACGCTGGAAGAGTTCGCTCGGCTGGTTGTCGCGATCCAGCCCGCGTGGTTCTTACTTGCCCTCGCGGCTCAGGCGGGGACCTACGTCAGCGCGTCGCTGTCCTGGGCGCAAACCCTCCGCCGCGCCGGCCATCCGCGGCCCCTGTCCCTGCTCGTGCCGCTTGGCATCGCCAAGTTGTTCACCGATCAGGTGGTGCCGAGCGGCGGAGTAAGTGGTGCGGTTCTGGTGACCCGGGCCCTGACGCGCCGCGGTGTTCCGGCCAACGCCGCTATGGCCGTGTTGCTCGTCGGTCTTGTCTCGTATTTCGCCGCGTATCTGCTAGCGGTGATGACGAGCCTCCTGATTCTTTGGCTGCACCATCGTGCCAATGCGGCGCTATTTTCAGTAGTCGGGATTTTCATCGTCATCGTTGTCGCGATCCCCTCGGGCGTGTTGTGGATGAAAGCCCGAGGACCGCGCCTCCTGACAAGCTGGGTGAAGCGCTTACCCGGCGCTGCACAACTGCTGCGAGCGATTTCCGATGCGCCAACGGACCTCGTCCGCGATCCTCGTCTGCTCGCGCAAACGGTGCCCCTTGAACTTGCCGTTTTTGCTCTCGACGCCCTGACGCTGTGGCTTGTAATCCGCGGCCTGGGACAAGACCCGCCGCTGTGGGTCGCTGCCGTCAGCTTCATCATGGCGTCGGTCGCGGCGACACTCGGTCCGATACCGCTTGGACTGGGTACTTTCGAAGCCGCCAACGTGGGCATGCTTCACATGCTCGGGACCACCATTGAAGCTGGGCTCACGGCGACGTTGATTTTGCGTGGTCTGACCTTTTGGCTGCCAATGCTGCCCGGCCTCTATCTGGCGCGGCGCGAGATCGGTCCGCGTAGGCGAAGTGCGCCGTAAAGG
>DATJSH010000187.1:0-2744 GCA_035504235.1 Allostellaceae bacterium
CCGAACGGCAAGTTGAGACCGTCATCCCCTCGATCCGTCGCCGCAAACCGCTCATCCCTCACGACGCGGTTGCCTACCGCCCAGCGCAACCTTATCGAGCGCATGGTCTGCCGGCTCAAAGACTTCCGTCGTGTCGCCACCTGCTTCGACAAGCTCGCCAGAAACTTCCTCGCCGGCCTTCTCCTCGCAGCAGCCTTACGCTGGTGGCTCAATTGAGTCCGGACCCTAGTCTAACTTCCGGGTGCCGAAACCCTCTTCGCGCGCGCCGAGGCGGATCGTATCGTCTGCGTCGGCTGCCACGAGGAGGGGCTCCGATGCTGAGCGACGCGTACGATCTTCCCTTGTCCACCGCCTCGTTCGCGGCGCGCGATGCCTATGTCGCAGGCTGCGCGACCAAGCTGGTGAACTACCCCGGCGCGATCGAGGCGTTTGATCGCGCCATCGCCGCTGACCCCGGCTTTGCGCTCGCTCACGCCGCCAAGGCGCACGCATTGCTGGAGCGCGGCATCGCAGCCGAAGCTCGCGCTTCGATGGCGACGGCCAGTTCCCTCGCCGCCGATCTGTCGCCGCGGGAAGCGAGCCATGTCGCCTATTTCGGTATGCTGGTTGCGGGCGACGGGGGGGCCGCGCTGACCGCCGTGTTTGCGCACCTCGACGCCTGGCCGCGCGATGTCATGGTGCTCGCCACGACCGCCTTCACCAATGGTCTCATCGGCAGTTCCGGCCGAGCCGGACAGAAGCGCCGGCTGCTGGCGCTGCTGGATGGGCTGGCCCCCGTTTACGGCGACGATTGGTGGTTTACCGCCCATCACGGAATGGCGCTCTCGGAAAACGGTGAGCCCGAGGCCGCTCGCGCCAAGATCGACCGATCCTTGGCGCAGAACTCGAAAAATCCCTGGGCGGCGCATGCCCGGGCGCATCTCTGCTATGAGACCGGTGACACCGATGCGGGACGCGCCTTCCTGCGCTCGTGGCTGCCCAGCTATCCGCGCGACGGCGCGTTGTGGAGCCATCTGAGCTGGCATAGGGCGCTTGGCGAGCTTGAAGCCGGCGACGCGGCGACGGCGGTGGAGCTGTTCGAAGAGACCTTCGCGCCGGATGTTCATAGCGGACCGCCACGCGGGCAGCTCAACGATGCGGCTTCCTTTCTGTGGCGCTGGGAGCTCGCCGGGCACCCGCGCGATCCCGCGGCCTGGCGCGCGGTGCACGACCTGGTGACCAGCGCCTTTCCCCGCGCCGGCTCGGCCTTTTCCGACCTGCACATTGCGCTCGCCCTGGTCGTTACCGGCAATACCGAGGGTCTGGAGGCGCGTGCCCGGGAGGTCGACCACTTAATAGGGCAGGGCCGTTACCCATCCGGACCGATGATCCCGGCGGTGTCGCACGGCTTTGCCGCGTTCGAGCAGCGCGACTTCGCCGGCGCGATCGAGGCGCTCGAACCGATCGCCGGCGAGCTCGAACGGCTCGGCGGCAGCCGCGCCCAGCTCGATCTTGTCGAGTTTACCCTGCTGAAGGCCTATCTCGCGGCGGATCGCTCCGACGACGCGCGGCGCATGCTGAGCGGGCGGGGACGCGGCTCGGCGCGTCCTCCGGTTGGCGGTCTGGCGGCCCCGCGCTGATCGTGTCACGCTAGGCGGCAAGCCATCGGAGGATCGTTCGATGCTCAAAACCACGCGCGCCATGGTGATGCCGACCGCCATCACCGGCTCCTACCCGAGGCCGCTGTGGTACGACCAGAACCTCGACGGCCGCTCGTTCAAGGCGGCGATGGGCGATTCGATGTTCCGCGAGCAGTATCTCGATGCGGTCGCCGCGATCATCAATGCGCAGGAAGCGGCGGGGCTCGACATCGTCACCGACGGCGACAGCCGGTTCGACCTCAATGTCGGCGGCAAGTCGTGGTTCTTCTATCCGATCGAGCGGTTGACCGGCGTCAGCGGCACCGCTCGACCTCGCGCGGCTGGATGGGGCGGCACGGTCTCAAGCCCGGTCATATCCTGTGGGAGGTGCAGGAAGCCTATCAGCCGGCGATCGTCGCCGAGAAGCTCGGCCGCGGGCCGCTCGAATACAGCGCGATCTGGCAGGTGGCGCAGCGCCTCACCGACAAACCGGTCAAGTTCGGCGCGATCTGCGGGCCGGGCATCGCCTCGATGCTGTGGGACGAGCACTACAAGGACGACAAGGCGCTGGTGCTCGATCTGTGCGACATCATGAACGCCGAGTTCCGTGAGCTCGCCGCTGCCGGTTGCGCGGTGATCCAGGTCGAGGAGCCGCGCCATCACGGCATGACGACGCGCCCCGACACGACCGACAAGGACCTCGAATTCCAGACCGAGGCGTTCAACCGCCAGCTGGTCGGTGTCGACGCCGAGATTTGGGTGCATACCTGCTGGGGTAACCCCAACCAGCAGCGCGTCTATTGGGAGGTGCCGAGCTATGAGCGGGCGCTGCCCCACCTGTTGCAGCTTAACTGCGATGTGCTGACCTTCGAGGCGTGCAGCAGCAACGGCAAGGAGCTGGCGCTCTTCGGCAAGTACAAGACCGACAAGAAGATCGGCATCGGCGTCATCAACCACTGCAACACCGTGGTCGAGCCGCCCGAACATGTCGCCGATTTGATCCGCCGCGCGCTTGAGTACATCCCGCCCGAACGGCTGATCGTCACCACCGATTGCGGCTTTGGCCGCGAGGGGCTGTCGCGCCGCATCGCCTATTACAAATGCGTCAGCCTGGTCGAAGGAACG
>DATJSH010000188.1:0-39335 GCA_035504235.1 Allostellaceae bacterium
GCACGCCGCATTACCTTCGACTTGCCGCCCGATGTCACAGTCGTGCCCAATACAGATGGTCTGCTGGGCGGCATTGCCCTGTGGCGCGCTGAGGACACAGGCCCGCCCGCCGGGACCGGCCCCGCGGAGCCGGCACCGTCCCAGGTCGTCCGGTTGCGCCGGCGTCCCAGCGCGCAGCGCGGCGATCCGCCGCAAGATGCGGGCCGATAATCCGGAGCGACTCGGCGAGTTCCAGTCGTTATAGAGGCTGCGCCGGGCCGGCGAGCGCGGTTCAATCGAGTAGGGGCGGCGCTTTGCCGAGATGCCGGCTTGCTTCCCTGTGGGTCGTCCTCGCGCTGGCCGTGGCCGCCTGTGCGGCGCCGCAGACGCGGGTCGGTCCCACTGCCCAGCCCGACGACATTCATATCCCGCCCTTTGCGCGATGGCCCTACCAGCCATTTTCGCGCGAGGCGGCGGTGCAGATCGCGCTGCGCGAGTGGCGCGCCTTCGGGCAAAAGGTGATCCTGTCGCCCGACCAGCCGGAAAGCGTCGACAGCGAGGAGCGCGACGAAGGGTTGTGGCAGCGCGTCGGCGATTACTGGTGGCAGGGGCTCGATTACGGCGCGCCCGACGGCCGTTGGACCGGCAAGCACGACCAGAACGGCATCGAATTTCCGCGCAGCATCGACGGGCAGTTCGCCTGGTCGGCCGCCTTTATCGATTACGTCATGCGCATGGCCGGGGCGGGCAACCGCTTCCCCTACGCGCCGTCGCACAGCGATTACATCAACGCGGCGCGCACGCGCAGCGGTCTCGCGATCACCGCGCTGCCGATTGCCGGCTATGCGCCGCAACTCGGCGACCTCATCTGCATGTGGCGCGCGAACCATCCGGTGCGTTTCGAGGATTTGCCGGCCGGCCCGTTTCCTGGCCATTGCGACATCGTCGTCGCGCAGCTCTCCGGGACAATCGATGTGATCGGCGGCAATGTCGACAACGCGGTCGCGCTGAAGCACGTGCCGGTCGATCCGGCGGGTCACGTCAACGACCCCGCCTACCCGTATTTCGTGGTGCTTCGGGTCGCCTATCAGACGTAGCTGAGTTCGGCGAGTTCCACCTCGCGGCCGCGGCCGTTGTCGCGCAGAAACGTAGCGAAATCCGGATCGGCCGCGAGCACGCGGCGGTACTGACCGGTGACCGCGGCGGTGAGGTCGCCGCGCCGGCCGAGCGCCGCCTCGCCGATTTCCAGCATTGCCAGGTTCGGCCAGGCGCGTGGGCGTAGCAGCGCGATCTGGTCGAAAATCTCCACCGCCGGCCGGCTCGGACCCTCCTGTGCCAGGAGCAGCGCGGCCGCCGCCGTCGAGCGCGAGATGCCGGCATGGCAGTGGATAAGCAGATGCGCCAGTTCCCCGGCCACGTCGACGTCGCTTCCGAAGAGGAGCAGCTGCGCGATGTGCTCCTCGGTTGGAGCGACGAGCTCGGGCGCCGGCGCGATCACGTCGTGGAAGCGCAGCGCCTCGCGGCGATGCGGCGGAAAATCGCCGAACGCCTCGGGGTCGGGCCAATGCGGGTCGAGGATCGACAGCACATGGGTCACCCCGGCCTCGCAATGCTCGCCCAGTTCGGAGATGCCGCAGATCGTGATCTTCATTTTAGGTCCCTGAAGATACCCGCCTCCCGCCACGCTTTCATCCCGCCGCGCAACACGCTCACCTCGCCAACGCCGGCGGCGGCCAGTTGTGTCGCGGCGGTGGCCGAGCGCTTATCGGTCAGGCAGACGCAGACGATGGGGCGGCCCGCGCCGGCGAGCTCGGCGTGGCGCGCCGCAAGCTCCGCGAGCGGGATGTTGAGCGCGCCTTCGATATGGCCCAGCGGCCCGGCGAACTCGTCGGGCCCGCGCACGTCAAGAACGAGCGGCTCTTCGCCCGCCAGTCGCGCGCGCAAATCCGCCACATCCACCCAGACGGGCCCGGGGGAATTCCCCGCAGGGGATTTGCGGAACAGGCGGGTGAGTGCGGCGAACATCAACCATTAGCTCAGATCGATCGCGAACTTCTTCAAGGTGTCGAGCGGCACGATATCGAGCGTCGCCTCGTGCGTCGCCTGCAGCCGGATGCGCGGCGCGTGCCCCGCGTCGAGTGCCTCCTTCCAGCGCGCCGCGCACAGACACCAGCAATCGCCGGGCTTCAGCCCCTCGAAGCCGAATTGCGGCACCGGGGTGGAGAGGTCGTTGCCGGCCGCTTTCGAGAAGGCGAGAAAATCGGCGGTCATCTGCGCGCACACCGAATGCACGCCGGCATCCTCGGGCCCGGTGTTGCACGCGCCGTCGCGATAGAATCCGGTCAGCGGCTTCGCGCAACATTCGCCGAGCCTTTCGCCGAGCACGTTCTTCGACGGCGCCCGCCGCCGTCGGGGATCGAAACCGCCTGCATCGGGCATCTTTTGCTGCTCCTTTAAGCCGGCCGCCGGCGCTCGGCCCGCGCCGCCAGCCTGCCCTCGATCGCGTCCCAGATCTTGGCGGCGAGGTTGTCGTTGTTGAGCCGGCCGATTTCCTGGATGCCGGTCGGCGAGGTCACGTTGATCTCGGTCATGTAGTCGCCGATCACATCGATCCCGACAAAGATCAGCCCCTGCTCCTTCAAGGTCGGGCCGATCGCCGCGCAAATCTCCTTTTCGCGCCGGGTCAGCTCGGTCTTTACCCCGCGCCCGCCGACATGGAGATTGGCGCGCGCCTCGCCTTCCGCCGGCACGCGCAGCACGCCGCCCGCCGCCTCGCCGTCGATCAGCACGATGCGCTTGTCGCCCCGGCGCACCTCGGGAATGTAGCGCTGCACCATGACCGGCTCGCGGTACATCTGCGCGTACATCTCCAGCAGCGAGCTGAGGTTGTCGTCGCCCGGCCGCAGATGGACGATTCCCGCGCCGCCGTTGCCGAAGAGCGGTTTCAGGATGATCTCCTTGTGCTCGTCCCAGAACGCCTTGATCTCGTCGCGGTCGAGCGACAACAGCGTCGGCGGCATCAGTTCCCTGAAGCGCAGCACAAAGAGCTTTTCCGGCGCGTTGCGCACGCTGGCCGGGTCGTTGACGACCAGCGGCCCGTCGGCCGGCAGCAACTCGAGGAGATGGGTCGCGGTGATGTAGGCCATGTCGAAAGGCGGGTCCTGGCGCATCAGGATGACATCGACGCCGTCGAGGTCGAGTTCCTCGGCCTCGCCGAATTTGTGGTGGTCGCCATGGCGGCGGAACACTTCGAGCTTGCGGCCCTTGGCGTAGAGCCGCCCGTCGCGCAAGGTCAGCGCCGTCGGCAGATAGTGGAACAGCGCATGACCGCGCTTCTGCGCTTCCTCGGCGAGCGCGAAGGTCGAGTCCGCGTCGATGTTGATGGTGTGGATCGGATCCATCTGGATCGCCACCGCCAGACCCATTTGCTGCTCCTCGGTCTGTGCGGCCGCAACCGCTCAAGCTTTAATCGTGATGATACTCCCCGGCCCAAGCAAGCCCAACAGCGGCGCCAATACCTCGCGCGCCACGGCGATGCACCCCTCCGTGCCGGCGAAATCCGGCGCGGCGCAATGCAGAAAGATCGCGCTGCCTTTGCCCGGCACGACGGGGTCGGTGTTGTAGCCGATCTCCACGATCACGTCGTAAAGCCCGTCGGCGCGCCACAAATCCTCGTGGCTCGCGGGATAGGGCAGGGCCACGAAGCGGTTGTAGTTCGCGTCAGCCGGGTCGTCGCACCAGCCATCGTTCGGTGTCAGCGCCGCGAGCGGCAGTGTGGTCTTCGGCGCGGCGAGCCGGTCCGGGCGATAAAACGCGCGCAGCAGCGGAAAGGTGCCGGCCGGGCTCGCATGGTCGCCTTCGCGTTTGTCGACCGTGACCCCCGCCTTGCCGCACGCCGCGCGTGCCGACCCGCCAGGCCAGGAGAGTGTGCCCTTGTCATAGACGAGATCGGCAAAGCTCATGGCGAATACCGGCGAGGGCGGGGCGGCGAGGGCGGCGAGGATCGTCCGGCGCAGGATCACGCCTTAAGCTTAGCTGGATTAGCTTCCTGCGTCCTTCGAGGCTTTGCTGCGCAAAGCACCTCAGGATGAGGAAAGTTTGGTGATGCCACCAAGAAAAGCCCTCATCCTGAGGTTGCAACCGGGGGGAGCCTCGAAGGACGCACGACGCTGATGCAGTACCCTCGGTTGACCCCTATACCTGCGACGCTTAGGGTTTTTGCCAACGAGCAGGAGCCATTCATGCGCAACAGCCGGATCGAGGTGAAACCGATCGCCGGCGCTTGCGGCGCCGAGATTCATGGCGCCGTCATCGCTAATGACCTTGATGACGGGGTGATCGCGGAAATCCGCCAGGCGCTCAACCAGCATGGCGTCATCTTCTTCCGCGACCAGGAATTCGACACCGCGCGGCACAAGGCGTTTGCGCGCCGTTTCGGCGAAATCTTTGTGCATCCGAACTACAAGGGCATGCAGGCGGACGACGAAATCCAAATGATCTACCGCGAGCCGGGCGACAAGCACATCGTGGGTGAGGATTGGCATGCCGACACGACGATGATGGACGAGCCGCCGATGGGCGCGATCCTTTACGCGCTCGAAGTGCCGCCCTATGGCGGCGACACGCTGTTCGCGAATCAGTACCTCGCCTACGACACGCTGTCGGACGGCATGAAGACGATACTCGGTGGCCTGCGTGCGGTGCATTCCGACCGGCTCGTCGCCGGCCCGGCTGGCGCGCGCAACCAGTACCGCGCCACCAAGGTGCGCGGCGACGACAGCTGGCGCGAGACGATCAGCCTGCACCCTGTGGTGCGCACACACCCCGAGACCGGACGCAAGCTCCTGAATGTCAACAAATCCTACACGGTCGGCTTCGAGGGGATGACCGAAGACGAATCGCGGCCGCTGCTCGATTATCTTTTCGAGCACGGCAACCGCCCTGAATTCACCTGCCGCTTCCGCTGGAAAAAGGGCTCGGTCGCGTTCTGGGACAACCGCGCGGTCAAGCACCTCGCGATCCACGACGCCGGCCCCTATCGCCGGGTGATGCGCCGGGTGCAGCTCGCCGGCGACAAGCCGTATGCATAAGGTCGAGCTCTATCGCGACCTTGCAGCGCAGCTCAAATCGCTGATCGCAGGCGAACCCGACCGCATCGCCAACGCCGCCAACATGGCGGCGCTGATCTATCACGGCCTCCCCGACCTCAACTGGGCCGGGTTCTATTTCGCCAACGGAGAAGAGCTGGTCCTGGGGCCGTTTCAAGGCCAGCCCGCCTGCGTGCGCATTGCCTGGGGCAATGGCGTCTGCGGCACGGCCGCTTCGCGAGCAACGACCGTGCTGGTGCCCGACGTGCATGAGTTTCCCGGCCACATCGCCTGCGACCCGGTCTCGCGGTCCGAGTTGGTCGTGCCGCTGATCGAAGACGGCAAGGTCAGTGGCGTGCTCGACCTCGACAGCCCGAAATTGGCCCGCTTCGACGCCGACGACCAGGCCGGTTGCGAGCAGCTCGTGCGGGTGTTTCTCCGCCGATAAATTCGCCACAATTCAGTGGCAGCGTTATCCTCAAAATCGAATGGTGCAACGGGCGCCGCCTGCAGATTCCCAGCTGAAGCAGGCAAAACGCTACGAGGTCGGATACTTTCGGCGGGAGGCAGATATGGGCGCGATGATCGAATTTCCCCGGCCCGACGGCGGCAAGACCAAGGGTTATCTGGCGAGCGCCGGCGCGGGGCGGCCGGGAATTGTCGTCATCCAGGAATGGTGGGGTCTCAACGACCAGATTTGCGGCGTCGCCGACCGCTTCGCGCGCGCCGGCTACAACGCGCTGGCGCCCGATCTCTACAAAGGCCGCCTCACCGCCGTGCCCGACGAGGCCAACCACCTGATGTCGAGCCTCAATTTTCCCGATGCGACGCACCAGGATCTGCGCGGCGCGGTGCTCGATTTGAAGAAACACGGCCCAAAAGTCGCGGTGATGGGGTTCTGCATGGGCGGCGCGCTGACCGTCGCCTCGGCGGTGCACATCCCGGAGATCGCGGCAGGCGTCTGCTTCTACGGCATCCCGCCCAAGGAATTCGCCGACCCGGCCAAGATCGCGGTGCCATTCCAGGGCCATTTCGCCAACAAGGACGATTGGTGCACCCCGGCGGCGGTCGATGCGCTGGAGACGGCGATGCAGGGATCGAAGCCGGAAATCTACCGCTACGACGCGGCGCACGCCTTTTTCAACGAACGCAGCGCCGCCTATGACGTCGGCTGCGCCAACCAGGCGTGGGACCGCATGGCGGCGTTCCTCAAGGCGAAGCTCTAGCCTTCCGGCGGGCCCTTGAGTTCGACGGTGTTGCCGTCGGGGTCGGTGATGTAGATCGACGAGCCGTAGCCCTCGGCGCCGTAGCGCCGCTGCACCGGGCCGGCGGCGACCGCGTTCTTTTCGAGATGCGCGGTGATCGCGTCGACGTCCATCTTGGCGACGCGCACCGCGAAATGATCGACGTTGCGCCCCGGCTTCTCGCCCGGCGGGCACGGCACCAGGTCGATCATCGAGGTGCCGGCGCGCAATTGCACCAGGCCGATCGCTTCGAGGCGCCGCTCCACCGGGCAGCCGAGGACCTTGCCGTAGAACTGGATGGCGCGATCCATGTCGGCGACCCGCAGCACGACATGGTCGAGGCCGGTGATCGTCACCGGGAGACCGGTGGTCTGGCTGAGGATTTTGACGTCGTCGGGCATCGGCGGCTCCTTTCGCAAAGCGGAAAGTTGCTGCAGGAAGCGTAGCAGTCAGTAAGCTCGGATCAAAGCCTGGAGGAGAGACATGCAGCCCACCCGCATCGGCAGTTTCGAGATCGCCCGCATCGCCGATTACGAAGGCCCGTTCTTCGCGCCGCACGAATTCTTTCCCGATTTTGATCCCGCCGTCGTCGCCGAACACGCCGCGCTGCTCGGGCCGCGGCTGATCGAACCCGGCAGCGGCAGATTGATGTTCGCCTTCCACAGTTTTGTCGTGAAGACTGGTCGCCACACGATCCTCATCGACGCGTGCATCGGCAACGACAAGGAGCGCCCGAGCCGGCCGCAATTCCACCACATGCAAAGCCCGTTCATCGACGATCTCGCGCGGCTCGGGGTCAAGCCCGAGGAGGTCGATTACGTGATGTGCACGCATCTCCACTGGGATCATGTCGGCTGGAACACGCGGCTCCAGGACGGGAAATGGGTCCCGACCTTCCCCAACGCCAAATACGTCATGGCCAAGAAGGAGCACGATCATTGGCAGGACTTTCACGCCAGCGGCGTCGATTCCCCGCATGCGCTGGCCTACGAGGACAGCGTGCTGCCGGTAATCCGGACGAAGCAGGCGCTGCTCGTCGGCGACGATTACGCGCTCGACGACGGGCTGTGGTTTGAATCGTACCCCGGTCACACGCCGGGCAATGTGGTAATCCACGCCAAATCGGGCGGCGAGCGCGGGGTGTTTATCGGCGACGTGCTGCACCACCCGCTGCAATGCCTGAAGCCGGCATGGTCGACATTTGCCTGCACCGACGCCGACGGCTCGCGGGTCAGCCGCACCCGGCTCATCGAAACCTATGCCGACAGCGATGCGCTGATCCTGCCGGCGCATTTCCCGGCGCCAACCTGCGGTCACATCAAGGGGCATGGGAACGCCTATCGCTTCGATTTCGGACGGTAGATGCGCGCCCCGGCGCGCCGCGCGACAAGGCATTGGCAGCAATCGGTGTTTGGCCGCGGTCACCGTGCGCGATCCGCGCATGACGTCGCGATTCGATCGATCAGAGATTTATAATCAAAGGCTTAAGAGGCCTCGTCGGGGCGCGGAAACCGGGAACAAGTCGGCGGAAGGTTCGTTCGCAGGGGGACAACTCGTCCCGTTTACACTGTGGGAGAACCCCGATGAACCGCACGCTTACCGCCGCCGTGGCGTTGACCGCGGCCCTTGGCATGGCCGGCTTGGCGCATGCCCAATCGAGCACCAATCCGTCCACTCAACCCAGCACCATGAGCCCCTCGCCAGGTATGACCGCGCCGGCCGGGACCCCAAGCCCCACAACGGGCGCAACCGGCAGCACGACCGGCACCTCGGCTACTCAGCCGCAGGCCAATTCGCAGATGAACATGAACCAGGGCCAGATGAACCAGGCCCGGATGAATCAAACCCGGACGGGCCAGCGGGCCTCGCGCTCGGAGATCCAGGAAGCCCAGCAGGCGCTGAAGTCGCAGGGCCTCTATATGGGCGCGGTCGACGGCATGATGGGTCCGAAAACCCAGAATGCGGTGGTCGCTTTCCAGCGCGAACACAAGCTGCCGGAGACGGCGCAGCTCGACCAGCAGACGATGGACGCGCTGAACGGCGGCGGTTCGTCTTCGGGTATGACTGGCACGCAGCAGCCCGGCGCCGCCGGAATGCGGCCGGGCAATAGCAACGCGCCGGTTCCCGCGGGCAGCATGAACGGTGCTCCGGGTACGCCCGCGGGCGCCACGAACAGTCGCTAATATCCTGGTATCGGTCGCTAGTATCTGAGGGCTAATGACGCGCCGGCTAAACAAGCCGGCGCGTCATGCTATTGGGCTTTCGGTCAACGAATTTGGCCTGGGAGAGGCGGTCGGGCATAGTGGCGCGATGCAGCGCGCCGGCGTGACAACGATTCCGATCGCCCACGATCTTGTTCTGGTCGGCGGGGGACACGCGCACGTCCATGTGCTGAAGCGGTTCGGCATGCGGCCCGAGCCCGGGGTGCGCCTTACCCTCGTCGCCCGCGATGTCGAGACGCCGTATTCCGGGATGCTGCCGGGCTTCGTCGCCGGGCATTACCGGCTCGACGAATGTCACATCGATCTAATGCGCCTCGCCCGGTTCGCCGGCGCCCGACTGATCTATGACGAGGCCGTGGGGCTCGACCGCGACCGGCGCGAGGTGCTGTGCCGATCCCATCCGCCGATCCGCTACGATGTCGTCTCGCTCGACATCGGCATCACGCCGCGGCGCGACATTCCAGGCGCTGCGGAGCATACCGTCGCGGTGAAGCCGATCGACCGCTTCGCCGAGAAGTGGGAAAGCCTGTTGGAGCGCGCTCGCGGCCGCGACCGGCTGCGGCTGGCGATTGTGGGCGGCGGCGCCGGCGGGGTCGAGCTCGGGCTCGCGGCGCAGCATCGCCTCGCCGCGGCGATGTTTGCGCCGCCCGAGGTGACGCTGGTCACGCGCGACACGCTGCTGCCGTCGCATAACCGGCGCGTCCGCGCGAAATTTGCCCGCATTCTGGGGGAGCGCGGCATCGCCGTCGTGGCCGGCAACGCCGTGGCGTGGATCGAGCGCGGCCGGCTGGTGCTCGACGATGGTGCATCGGTCGTGTTCGACGAGGCGCTGTGGGTCACCGAGGCGGCCGCCGCGCCGTGGCTCGCCGAGACCGGTCTGGCGCTCGATGCGGCCGGGTTTGTCGAGACCGACGAGTATCTGCGCTCCCCGAGCGACGCCACAGTATTCGCGGCCGGCGATATCGCCGCGATGCGCGGCCATCCGCGCGACAAAAGCGGTGTCTACGCGGTGCGTGCTGGTCCGCCGCTCGCCGAGAATTTGCGCCGGACGCTTGCCGGCCGCGCCTTGCGCCGCGGCATCCCGCAGCGCCGCGCGCTGGCGCTGATCGGCACCGGCGACAGGCGCGCCGTCGCGTCGCGCGGCGCCTTTGCCGCCGAAGGCGCCTGGCTCTGGCGGCTCAAGCAGGGCATCGATCGCCGTTGGATGCGCGGCTACACCGATTTGCCGGCCATGGACGCGAACGAGGAGGCGATGCGCTGTGGCGGCTGCGCGGCGAAGGTCCCGGCCGATATTCTGGGGCGAGCTATTGCGCGCCTCGCGCCTGGGTCCGGCGAGGCGGTGCAACTCGGCGTCGGCGACGACGCGGCGGTGATCGCCTTTCCCGGCGGGCCGCCGCTGCTGCAGACGGTGGATTTCTTTCGCGCGCTGGTCGGCGACCCGTACCTTTTCGGCCGCCTCGCCGCGACGCACGCGCTAGGCGACATCTACGCGATGGGTGGCGTGCCCGAGACCGCGCTGGCGATCGCCGCGCTGCCGCCGGCGCGCCCGGCGATCACCGAGTACGACCTCTTCCACATGCTGAAGGGCGGCACCGAGGTGCTGGAGGCGGCCGGCGCAAGTCTGATCGGCGGGCATAGCGCCGAGGGCGCCGAGATGGCGCTCGGCTTTGCGGTGACCGGGCGGACGCGGCCGGGACGGCTGATGCGCAAGGCCGGTCTCAGACCCGGCGACCGGCTGATCCTGACCAAGCCGCTTGGCACCGGCGTCATCCTCGCCGCCGAGATGCGTGGACGGGCTCGGGCGCGCATCGTCGCGGGGGCGATCGAGACGATGCTGCAGCCGGCCGTCGCGGCCTCGGCGATCTTCACGGCGCACGGCGCCACTGCTTGCACCGACGTCACTGGGTTTGGGCTGCTCGGCCATCTGCTGGAAATGCTGGCGGCGTCCGTGGCCGATGCGAGGCTCGATCCCGACAGCATCCCGGCGCTCGACGGCGCACTTGATCTGATCGCCGCCGGCATCGCCAGCTCGCTCAACCCCGGCAACCAGACCGCACTCGCCGCGCTGGCCGATGCCGACCCGCCCGTGCCGCTTTCCGGGTTGTTGCCCGGCCTCTTGATCGACCCGCAAACCGCCGGCGGGTTGCTTGCCGGCGTGCCGGCCGCGCGCGCGGCGGCCTGCCTCGCCGAGTTGCGCGCCGCCGGTTATCGCGCCGCGGAAATCGGCGTCGTCGATCCGCGCCGCGGCGCGAAGCCTGCCGTGCGGTTCGACTCAGAATGCCTTGCGCAGCCGGCGCTGGTGGCGGCGAAGTGAGCGCCGTCGCAGAGCGGCAAGGCCGTGCCGCTCTGCCAGCGGTCGACCGCGTGCTGCGCGCCGCCGATGTGCTGATCGACGTACACGGCCGGGCGCTCGTCACCGAGGCGGTGCGTCATGCGTTGGCGGCGCGTCGCGCGGACGGCGTCGCCGCCGACATTCCGACAATCCTGGCCGATGTGGACTGGGCCCTGGCACATTTGATGGCGAAATCGCAGCGCCGCGTGTTCAACCTGACCGGCACGGTGCTGCACACCAATCTCGGCCGCGCGCCGCTGCCCGAGGAGGCGATCGAAGCCGCGGCCGAAGCCATGCGCGAGCCAACGACGCTAGAATACGAGACCGACGGCGGCACGCGCGGCGAGCGCGACGATCATATCGCGGGCTGGCTCCGGCGCCTGACCGGCGCCGAGGCGGCGCTCGCGGTCAACAATAATGCCGGCGCGCTGGTGCTCGCGTTGAACGCGCTCGCGGCGGGCAAGGAGACCATCGTTTCGCGCGGCGAGCTGATCGAGATCGGCGGCGCGTTCCGCCTGCCCGACATCATGGCCCGCGCCGGCACGATCTTGCGCGAGGTCGGCACGACCAACCGCACGCATCTGCGCGATTTCGCCGCCGCGATCGGCCCGCAAACCGGGCTGATCCTCAAGATTCACACCAGCAATTACGAAGTGCGGGGCTTCACCGCCGCGGCGCCGACCCCGCAGCTTGCCGAGCTCGCGAAGAAACACGATGTGCCGCTGGTCGAGGATCTGGGCAGCGGCACGCTGGTCGATCTCGACCGCTGGGGCCTGCCGCACGAGCCGACCGTCGCCGAGGCGCTGACGGCCGGCGCCGACCTCGTCACCTTCAGCGGCGACAAGCTGCTCGGCGGCCCGCAGGCGGGGATGGTCGTCGGTCGTGCCGATCTTATTGCGGTATTGGCGCGCAATCCGCTGAAACGGGCGCTGCGGCTCGACAAGATCCGGCTGGCGGCGCTCGAGGCGGTGCTGCGGCTTTACACCGACCCCGATCGGCTCGCCGGCCGGCTGCCGGCGCTGCGTTTGCTGGTCCGCCCGGCGGACGAGATCGGCGCGCTGGCGCAGCGGCTGTTGCCCACGGTCGCCGTGGTGTTTGCTGGCGTTGCGACGGTCGCGGCAGTCGATTGCAAAAGCCAGATCGGCAGCGGCGCGCTGCCGGTGTCGCTGCTGCCGAGTGCCGGCCTGGCGCTGCGCCCCGCGGCCAGTGGCGGCACGGCGGTCGAGGCTCTGGCGCAAGGGCTGCGCGACCTGCCGATCCCGATAATCGGCCACATTGTCGGCGGCGCGGTCGTGCTCGATCTGCGCTGCCTCGAAGACGAGGCCGGGTTCCTCGCCAATCTGAAAGCATGATCCTCGCCACCGCCGGCCATATCGATCATGGCAAGACCGCGCTGGTGCGCGCGCTGACCGGGGTCGACGCCGACCGCCTGCCCGAGGAGAAGCGGCGCGGACTGACCATCGATCTCGGTTTTGCCTATACGACCTTGCCCGACGGCACCGAGTTGGGCTTTGTCGACGTGCCCGGCCATGAGCGGTTCCTGCCCAACATGCTCGCCGGGGTTTTGTCGATCGACCGGGTGCTGCTGATCGTCGCCGCCGATGACGGACCGAAGCCGCAAACCCTTGAGCATCTCGACATCCTCGACCTGATCGGGATCGCCGAGGTGAGTGGGGTGGTCACCAAGATCGACCGCGTCGACGCCGCGCGCCGCGACATGGTCGTTGCTGAGGTAGCGGCGCTGCTCGCCGCGTCGGGCTTCGCCGATGCGCCGATCCTCGCCGTGTCGAGCCGCACCGGCGACGGCGTCGCCGCGCTCGCGGCACATTTGTCGGCGCGCGCGGTGCTCGCCGATGCGGCGCGGGCCGCGAAGCCACCCGAAGGCCGCTTCCGCCTGCCGATCGATCGGGTTTTCTCGCTCCCGGGCATCGGCACGGTGGCGACCGGCACCGCCGCAAGCGGCATGGTCGCGCCAGGCGCCCGGCTGCTGTTGAGCCCGCGCGGGATCGAGGTCAGGGTACGCGGCATCCATGCCCAAAACCGGGCGGTCGAGCGCGCCGGCGCCGGCGAGCGCTGCGCACTCAACATCGCCGGCAGCTTTCCCGATGGCGCCGAGCCGGGGCGCGGCGACTGGCTGGTCGCCCCCGAACTGCATGCCCCGACCAGCCGCATCGATGTCGCGCTGCGCAGCTCGCGTGGCGCACCTGGGCCGCTGCGCTCAGGGCTCCCCGTGCATGTTCATCTCGGCACCGAGGATCGGGTCGGCCGCGTCGCGGTGCTCGGGCGGAGCTCTCTCGCGGTCGGAGAACAAGGATTTGTGCAGCTTGACCTCGATCGCCCGATCGGCGCGTTGTGGGGCGATCGGGTCGTGTTGCGCGACCATGGCGCGCTGCGCACCCTGGCGGGCGGCAGGGTGGTCGACCCGTTCCCGCCGCGGCGTGGCCGGGCGCGACCTGAGCGGCTCGCGACGCTTGCTGCTTTGCGGGAAGGTGACGCAGGCACCGCGCTCGAAGAACTCTTGCGCCGCAATGGCCTTGTGGGGCTGGCGCCGTTTGCCCTTGCCCGCAACCTGACCCTGGCGGAGACAGCCGAGCTGGTCTCGGCTGGTGGGTTCCCACTGCTCGGCGAGGCCCGCGACCCGTATGCCGCGACCGATGCACATCTCGCTGATCTCGCCGTGCAACTCGCGGCAACTCTCGCCGAGCTGCATCGCGCCGAGCCCGACGCGCTCGGCCTCGTGCGGTCAGCCTTGCTGCGCCGGCTGCGGGGCGCGGCGCCCGAACCGGTGCTCGACGCCGCGCTGGCGGCGGCGATCGCCGCCGGGCAGGTCATGCGCGACGGCGCGGTGTTGCGTCTGCCGACACATCACCCGCGCCTCAGCCGCGAGGACGAACGGTTGTGGCAGCGGGTCGAGCCGCTGCTTGCGGTCGATGATCTGCGGCCGCCCCGGGTGCGCGAATTGGCAGAGGCGCTCGGCCTCGAGCCCGAAGCGGTGGCGCGCCTCATGAAGCGCTACGAGCGCTTCGGCCGCGTCGCGCCGGTTGCCGGGAACCGCTATTTCCTGCCGGAAACCCTCGCGCGGCTCGCGGTTATCGCGCGCGAGCTCGCGGACAGCACCCCCGAGGGGGTCTTCACCGCTGCCTCGTTCAAGAATCGCTCGGGGGTGGGCCGCAACCTGACGATCGAGATCCTTGAGTATCTCGATCGGATCGGCGTCACGCGGCGGATGGGCGATGCCCGGGTGGTGCTTCCCGGCGGGGTCGAAATTCTCGGTTGAGCCGTCAACAGCTACATCATGTTGGCGCTGAGATTGAACATGATCCACCCCGAGCCCGCCAGGACGAGGAAGACGATCCACACGCCGTAGGTCAGCGCGATGATGTTGTTGGTGTTGTCGGGTCCGCTTCCCATGTGCAGGAAAAACACCAGATGGACCCCGATCTGGGCAAAGGCCAGGACGACGAGCCCGACCGCTATCCCCGGCGCCCACAGCAAATCCGTTTGCGCCACGACGAACGACATCACGGTCAGGACAACGGCGAAAAAGAATCCGACGGTGTAGGACAGGATATTGGCGCGGGATTCTGCTGCCTCGACGCCTGGCGTGCGCTCGCGGATGTCGCTGCTGTCCGTCAACGGCCTGCTCCTATCAGGTAGACTATCGTGAAGACGCCGACCCAGATGATGTCGAGCGCATGCCAGAACAGGCTGAAGCACAGCAGCCGGCGCATGACGGCGGGCCGCAACCCTTTCGCCGCCACCTGAGCCAGCAGATAGATGAGCCACAAAAGTCCGCTCGTCACATGTGCGCCGTGCGTACCGACCAGAGTGAAGAAGGCCGAAAGGAACGCGCTGTGCGACGGCCCGGCGCCTTTTGCGACCATACCGGCGAATTCCGATATCTCGATAAAGAGAAATGCCGCGCCGAGCACAAAGGTCATGGCTTCGAACACGAAAAACCGCCCGATCCGTCGATGTTCTGCGGAGAGCGCGCCAAGCCCGCAGGTGTAGCTCGACAGCAGCAGACACGCGGTCTCGATAAAGACGTTGCGCAGATCGAACAGCTCGGGTCCGCCCGGGCCACCGGCGGTGTGTTGCCACAACACCGCATAGGCCGCGAACAGACCCGAGAACATGATGATATCGCTGAGGAGGAATATCCAAAACCCATAGGCGACGACGGTGCGCGTCGAGGCGGGTCCGTCTTCCTTTCCCGCGGGAATCGGGGGAGCCGGTCCCCTGTCCTCCGCTGTGACCGCGGTCACGCGGGGTTGCCCGTGCTCAGCCGGGCATCTTCCCGCCGCGCCAGTTCGTCGGCGGAAATTTCATCCTCCCGGTGTTCGCTCCAGCCGAACGCCGAAGCGGTGATCCCAACGCCGATCAGGGTCAATATCACCAGCCACCAGATGTGCCAGATCGCGCCGAACCCGGCGAACGTGGCAAAAAAGGCCGTGACGATGCCCACCGGCACGTTGCGCGGCAGCTCAATCGCCTCCTGCGGCCGCGGCGCGGCAGTCTGCCCCGTCCGTTTCATCTCGGCGAATGCGTCGAGCGTCTCGACCTCCGGCATGACCGCGAAATTATAGGGCGGCGGCGGCGACGAGGTCGCCCATTCCAAGGTCCGCCCGTCCCACGGGTCGCCGGTCAGGTCGCGCCGCTGCTCGCGGGTGCGGATGCTGACATAAAGCTGCGCGACCTGGCACAGAATGCCGGCGAAAATCACGAATGCACCGAGCTCGGCGACGAGGAGCATCGGCCGCCAGCTCGGATCGTCGACGTGCTGCAGCCGCCGGGCCATACCCCAAAGACCCAGCACGTAAAGTGGCACAAAGGCGAGGTAGAAGCCAATGAGCCAGCACCAGAAGCTGGCCTTTCCCCAGCCGTCGTGCAGGGTGAAGCCGAATGCCTTGGGAAACCAGTAATTGTAGGCGGCGAACATGCCGAACACGACGCCGCCGATGATGACGTTGTGGAAATGCGCGACAAGGAACACGGTGTTGTGCACGACGAAATCGACAGGCGGTACCGCCAGCAAGACGCCGGTCATGCCGCCGATCACGAACGTCACCATAAAGCCGAGCGTAAACAGCACCGGCGTCGTGAAGCGAATGCTGCCGCCGTACATCGTGAACAGCCAGTTGAAGACTTTGACCCCGGTCGGCACCGCGATGATCGACGACATGATGCCGAAGAAGGCGTTAACGTCGGCGCCGGCGCCCATCGTGAAGAAGTGATGCAGCCAGACCATGAAGGAGAGAATGCAGATCGCCAGCGTCGCCAGCACCATCGAGCGGTAGCCGAAAATCGGCTTGCTGGAAAACGTCGCGACGACCTCGGAATAGACGCCAAAGGCCGGCAGGATCAGGATGTAGACTTCAGGGTGGCCCCATATCCAGAACAGGTTGACGTACATCATCTGATTGCCGCCGGCGTCGATGGTGAAGAAATGCATCCCGACGTAGCGGTCGAGCAGCAGCATCACGAACGTGGCGGTGAGGATCGGGAACGCGGCGACGATCAGCATACTCGCGGCAAGCGAGGTCCAGCAAAACACCGGCATGCGAAAGTAGCTCATGCCAGGGCAGCGCAGCTTGAGGATGGTCGTGACCATGTTGATGCCGCCCAGCAGCGTGCCCACCCCGGAAACCTGGAGCGACCACAAGTAGTAATCGACGCCGACATCGGGCGAAAAAGCGAGTTCTGAGAGCGGTGGATAATTCCACCAGCCGGTGCGCGCAAAATTGCCGACGAACAGCGATAGGTTGATCAGCAAGGCGCCGGATGCGGTAAGCCAGAAGGCGACAGAATTGAGTGCCGGAAAGGCGACGTCGCGCACGCCCAGTTGCAGCGGCACGACAAAATTCATCATCCCGAAAATGAGCGGCATCGCCACGAAAAAGATCATGATCGTGCCGTGCGCCGAGAAGATCTGGTCGTAATGATCGGGCGGCAGGTAGCCTTGCGCGCCGCCGATCGCGATCGCCTGCTGCGTGCGCATCATGATCGCGTCGGCAAAGCCGCGCAGCAGCATGATGAGGCCGAGAAATACGTACATGACGCCGATCCGCTTGTGATCGACGCTGGTGATCCATTCGCGCCACAGATAGGGCCACCACCCCTTGACCGTGACGGTGCCCAGCACCGCCAGCACGATGAGGATCACCACTAAGGAGGTGATCAGCGGGATGGGCTCGTTGAACGGGATCGCCGCCAGGGTCAGCCGGCCCAGCATGTCAGCCTCCCGCCGCTGCTGTGGCGGGCGGGCACCAGGCGTTGCCGGCCCGCGCCTTGTCCGGATTGAGCGCGGTCTGATCGACGATGCGCTCGAACAGGTTCGGATCGACCGAGCGATAGGTCACCGGCGGCACGGCACTGCTCGGTTTTGTCAATTGCCCATAGGCAGGATCGTCGAGGGCGCCTCCCGCGCTCCGCACTTTCGCGACCCAGCCGTCGAAGTCACCGGCCGCGACGGCGGTGACGACAAAGCGCATATCGGAGAACCCGTCGCCGTTGAAGTTGGTGGCCAGGCCCGGATAGTCGCCGGGCTTGTCCGCCAGCAGATTGAGGTGCGTCGTCATCCCGGTCATCGCGTAGATCTGGCTGCCGAGCTGCGGAACGAAGAATGAATTCATGACCGTGGCCGAGGTAAGTTGAAAGCTGACAGGTGTGCCGGCGGGGATGATCAGCTCGTTGACCGTGGCGACCCGCTGATCCGGATAGATGAACAGCCATTTCCAATCGAGCGAAACGACATCGATCTGCAGCGGCTTCACGTTGGAAGCGAGCGGCGCCCGGGGATCGAGTTGGTGTGCGCTGAGCCAGGTCACGCCACCCAAAAGGATCACCACGAGGGCCGGAATCGACCAGGTGACGAACTCGACGCTGCCTTCATAAGCCCAGTGGGGGTCGCGGTCCGCCCGGTCATTGGACGATCGGAACCACCACGCGAACCCGAGGATCGCCAGGATCACGGGGACGACGACCACGAGCATGATCTCGGTGGCGTTGATCATCAGCAACCATTCCGCCGACGCGACCGGACCCCGCGGGTCGGTTATGCCGGCCTGGCGGCAGGAAGCGAGCAGCAATGCGATGGCCGGGACCAGGCCGTGGAACACCCGCCAGCCGCGCGGGTCACGCGGCTTCTGCCTTGCCGAACGGCTCGCTGTGCCGGAGTTCATCGGAATCAGCCTCGCCGACTGATGTGTCGTCTCCGTGACCTGCGACGATAGCTTATGACGCTCAAGGCGAAGATGCGAGCGAATGGTTGCGCATGACGACCGCTGTTAGATCGATCCCGAGCGTAACGGGCGGGCAAGTGAAGAGGAGGGCCGTCCTTATGAAGCGTCTGGTAGAGTGAACACGGCGCAAGGCGCTGCGATCCCGCGCAGTCTGTGTTCGCCCAGCGGCACCAGCGGCGTCGCGGTCTCGGCGGCGACCGCACCGGAGACTAGTACCGAGCGACCGAGCGGCCGGCACAGGCCTTCCAGCCGGCTCACGAGGTTGACCGCAGGACCGATGGCGGTGAAATCCAGCCGGTTCGCGGCGCCGATATTGCCCCACAGGATCTCGCCGAGATGCAGCGCCGCGCCAAACCGCAACGGCCGCAGCCCTTGCGCCTGCCGCGCCGCGTCGAGATGGGCCATCCCGGCACGCGCTGCTGCGACAGCGCGCAAAGCCGCCTCGCAGGCTTCGGTTGGCAGGTGGGCGACCGGAAAGATCGCCAGCACGCCATCGCCGATAAACTTCAGGACTTCCCCTCCGAAGGCGTGTACCGCTCCGGCGACGCGGTCGAACCAGGCGTCGAGGTCCGCAATCATCACGGCGGGCTCGATCATTTCGGACATCGCGGTGAAGTCGCGCAGATCAGCCGCCAATAGCACGGCGCGGATGGTTTCGCCGGTGCCGCGGCCAAGCGCGCCGGTCTGCACGCGCGCTGCACTGCGCCGACCGAGATAGGTCTCCAGCAGGGCTGCCAGCGTCTCTCGCGCAGCCAAGGCCGCCAATGGCGCCCTAGCGAAGCGCGCGACCTGATGGAGCCGATCGGTGTCGGCGCGGCTAAATGGCCGGGTTCTCGCCCAGCCCAGTACCGGGGCGTCCGGCGTGTTTCCGGCGCTGTCGTATCGCACTGGGCCAAGCTCGGCGAGGCGCTCGCCGACCGCCTGACCGAGCGGGCCGCCGGCAAAACCCAGCACCTCGATCACCGCGTCGCTATCCGCGCGCCACAGCCAAGAGCGGCGGGCGATAATCGGATGAGCGATGGCGAGCGATAGCGAGCCGGCGGCGAGTGGCAGGCCATCGGCCAGCAATCGTCGTCCGAGCTCCGCCAGAAAGCCGCCGGGGCCGGGCACGGCGGCGGCTTCATCCACCAACCACGCCAGCGTCGTGGGCACATCCATGACGGGATCATCACACGCCCGCGGCTGCCCCGCCATCCGCGGGTTTGGCGTCGCCGGCGTCACGGGTCTATGTTCCGCCAAACTCATCAATCCTGGCATGAGGGAGATCGATGGAAGAGGCCCTCGTCGTTCGCCGTGAAACCCATATCCCGGCGCCTCCCGCGGCAGTGTTCGCTCTGCTCACCGATCCGGAAAAAATCCTGAGCTGGATCGGAACGGAGGCGCAGCTCGATCCGCGGCCCGGCGGGCTCTATCTGCTCAATGTCACCGGCGCCCGGTTCGCCCGCGGCTCCTTCCGCGAGGTCGTGCCGGTCCACCGCCTAGCCTACAGCTTCGGTTGGGAGGGTAGCGATGCCGTCCCGCCGGGATCGAGCCTCGTGGAGATCGACCTGATCGAGCAACCGGACGGGACGCTGCTGCGCCTGACCCATTCCGGCCTCCCGGACGCCGAGCAATGCGCCGGTCACGAGGAGGGCTGGACGCATTATCTCGACCGGCTGGCGACAGTTGCCGCCGGGCGCGACCCGGGGCCGGATGTCTGGCATGGCCGGATCGGCGCGGCGTGATCGCGCCGCCAATCAGCCGCGGTCAAGGTGTCGCATGGAAGGCGCTTATCTCGGGTCTCCCGCTAATTCAGATCAGCTGGTGACTGGCTCATAGCGGTCGTGGTGACGCACCCACCGCATTCCGTGCCCCTCCTCGTCGCGGCCCATGGGTACGAGGTCGAGCAGGTCGTAGGTGCCCATCATCACCTCCACGCCGCGTTCGTATGTCGAGTAGGTGTGGAACACCTCGCCGGAATCATTCTTGTAGAAGACGCTGACGCCGGGCATCTCTTCGTTCGCGAAAGGCCGCAAGCGATAGTTGTAATGGCTTTCGCCTTTGGCCACGTCGTCCGGCCTGAAGCTGACGCCGAAATCGTAGTTGAAGTCGCTGCCGTACGAGGACGCCCAGCGGAACCGCCAGCCCATGCGGTGGCGAAAGCGTTCGATCTCGGCCAGCGGCGCGCGCGAGACGGCTACCAGCGTAACGTCACGGTGTTCGAGGTGAACGTTCATGCCGTCGCTGTGGTCGGCCATGAACGAGCAGTTCTTGCAGCCTTGCTCCCAGCCCGGTGCAAGCATGAAATGCTGTACCGCTAGTTGGCGGCGGCCGGCGAACAGCTCGGCGAGCGTGCGCCCACCCTCGAGCGTATCGAAAACATAGTCCTTTTCGATACGCTCCCAGGGAAGAGCGCGGCGCTCGCGGGCGACTTGGTCGCGAAGGTGGGTCAGCTCCTTCTCGCGCGCCAGCAGCGCCTTGCGCTCGGCAATCCATTCGTCCCGAGATACGATGCGATGATTTTCCATGTCTGGCTCGGAAATCGCGGCTTTGCCGGTTGCGTGCGCGCTCATTGGTCGGCTCCTTCCTTTGCCCGCCTATCCGCTGATCGGTGCGGCGGGGGCTGCGTGGTCGTGAGGAAACGTAGTGCGTTTGTCGTACTTGGGAAGCCGACGAGAGCAAATTGAGGCGCGTTGCGAGCGGTTTTTCTGCGGCGGAGGCGGCAGCGGGAGTGTCAGGGTCATCGGCCGTCCCAAGTGAATCGCCTTCGCCCTGCGGGGTGCGACCGAAGCAAAAATTGACAAGCATTTGTCGCGCTTCCATTGTCGCTTTCATGAGCGTCATAAGACAGGGGAGGACGCGGGTCGTGAAAGCTGGAACATTGTGGCGGCGCGCTGCCGTTTTCCTCTTAGGGCTCGCCTTACTGACCGGGGCGCGCGCCGCTTGCGCGGCCGACAACACGCCGATCAAGATCGGCGTCATCGCCGAGGAATCGGCGCTGCTCGGCAAATCGATTATCGACGGCGCGAAGCTGGCCGTCGCCGACATCAACGCCAAGGGCGGAGTCAACGGCCATCAACTTGAGCTGGTGGTCTACAACGATCATTCCTCGGCGGCCGATGCGGTGCGCGCCTATCAGCGCGCCGTGCAGGAAGACCATGTCAGCGCCGTGGTCTCGACCTTTATCAGCGAGGTCTACCTCGCACTCGAGCCGTGGGCGGCCCGGCTCAAGATGCCGACGATCACCGCCGCCGCGGCGTCGAACCTGATCACCAAGCAGGTGCACGACGACTACGACAAGTTCAAATACGTCTTTGAGGGCTGGCTGCCGGCGCCGATCCTGGCTCAGGCGGTCTGCGACTCCTCCAAGGACTTGTTCGTCGACATGCTGCACATGAAGTCGGCGGCGATGATGAGCGAGGATGCCGACTGGACGACACCGCTCGACGCGGCCCAGACGGTCTGCCTGCCCAAAGCCGGACTCCAGGTCGTCGATCACATCCGGTTCAACCCCGACACGACCGACTTCACGCCGATCTTCAACAAGATCGAGGGCGCGCATCCCGACGTCATCATCACCGGCATCGCGCATGTCGGCGTGCAGCCGACCGTGCAATGGCACGACCAGCACGTGCCGATCCCGATGGGCGGCAATAGCGGCCAGGCGACCAACCCGGAATTCTGGAAAACCACCAATGGTGCGGCTGACGGCATCATCACCCAGACGGGAGCCGTGCCCGGTGTCGCGTTGACCTCGCGCACAATCCCGGTCGCCGACGAGTTCATCAAGGCGACGGGCAAGTTCCCGGCCTTCACCGGGTTCACCGCCTACGACGACGTCCGTTCGCTCGCCGAGGCAATGCAGCGCGCCGGCTCGACGGATCCCGACAAGATCGTCGCCGAGATGGAAAAGACCAAGATGGAGGGGACGCTCGGCACGCTCGCCTTCTATGGCCGCGACGACACCTACACGCATGCGATGAAGTACGGGAAGGATTTCGTCCTCGGTACCTTCATGCAGTGGCAGGACGGCAAGCAGGTCTGCATCTGGCCGCGCGACAAGTGCCCGAACCCGATGAAGTTTCCGGACTTTGTCAAGACGCCGGAGCAACACGCGGCCAACTAGCTCTCGGTGCTCGCGCTTCAAATCCTCGTCGACGGCTTCGCGATCAGCGCGCTCTACGGTCTCGGTGCTGTCGGCTTCACCTTGATGTTCGGGGTGTGCGGCGTCCTCAACCTGGCGCATGGCGGGATCATGGTCATCGCCGCGCTGGTTGGCTGGTGGGTCGCCGCCAACTACGGGGTCGGCCCGTACGGCGGTGCCTTGGTCGGGCTGCTCGCGGGCCTCGCGGCATCGTTCATTACCTACTATGCGGTGATCCGCCCGGTTCAGCGTTCCCGGGCGATCCCGCCGGTGGAAGAAGAAATCTTCATCCTGACCAGCACTCTCCTTTGGGGGATCATGCTGCAGGTCGGGCTCGATTATGCGTTCACCGACAATCCGGTCACGATGCAGCCGCTGCTGCCTGGCGTGGTGCGGATCGCCGGGATTCGCGTGCCGCAGAACGAGGTGCTGATCGCGGTCTTATGCTGGGCGGTAATCGGTCTGCTGTCACTGCTGGTCAACCGCACGCGCATTGGCAAACAGATTCTCGCCGCCTCGATCAATCCGCGCGCACTGACACTGCTCGGCTTCGAGCTGTCGCATGTCTACCTCGTGGTCTGGACGATCTACGGCGTGCTGGCAGGCTTGGCGGGGGTGCTGCTCGCGTCGTTTCTCGGCGCGAGCGCCGACAATGCCGGCGCGCTGACCGCCAGCGCTTTCACCATCGTGATCCTCGGCGGTCTCGGCAGCGTCCCCGGCTCGCTGATCGCGGCCTATATCGTCGGCTATGCCGAGACCCTCACCGCCTATCTGATCGCGCCGACCCTTCGGCCGATCCCGGCGCTGATCATCCTGGTCATCGTCATCTACATCCGGCCGCAAGGCCTCTTGGGCCGGCGATAGGCGAGGCGCCGGACGATGCCGAAAATCCTGCGTTCGCCGCTGCCCTTGGTTCTGCTGGCGCTGGTGATCATCGGCGGCGTCGCGCCAATCTGGCTCGATGCCTATTACCTCGGCATTTTCACGGTTGCCTATTATTTCGGCGTCTTCGCGATGTCGTGGGACCTGCTGTTCGGCTTCGCCGGCGAGGTCAATTTCGGCCCTACCTTTCTTATTGGACTCGGCGCCTATGGAGCGGGGCTTTTAAACAACGCCGGATGGCCGCTGCCGCTATGCATCGTCGGCGGTGCGGTGATTGCCGTGATCGGGGGCGTGGCGCTGGCGGTGCCGGCCCTGCGCCTGAGGGGGCCTTATTTCGGGCTGGTGACGCTGGTCGCGGTGCTGTTGCTGCTCGATTTCATTGTCATCTTCGCCGCGCAGACCGGCGGCGAGATTGGCATGATGGTCCCCGATGTCCTGTCGGTCAGCACCGCGGTGAATTACTGGTACGCTTTCGGCTTTTTGGTGATCGCGGGCGCCATCCTGTTTGGCCTGTCGCGCTCGGCGCTGGGGCTCATCCTTCAGGCGACGGGGCAGGATCGGGTCGAGGCGCAGGCGCTCGGCTTCAACGTCACCAAGCACAAGGTCGCGGCGTTCGCGATCAGTGCGCTGTTCTCCGGGGTGGCCGGTGCGATGCTGACCTTCTACCAGGGCACCGCGTCGGTCGATCAGATGGTCGATTTATCGATCGCGGTGCAGATCATCATCGCCGTCGTGTTCGGCGGACGAAGGACGATACTCGGCGGCGTGCTCGGTTCGATTTTCCTGGTGTTGTTCGACGAGCTGCTGCGCCCGATCGGCCAGCTCAACACGTTTGTCGTCTCGGGCGTGGCGTTGCTCGTCATCCTGTTCTGGCCGGACGGCGTGCTCGGCTATGTGTTGCGGCCGCGGGAAGAGCGATGAGCGACACTCCTCCCCCGCTCCTTGAAGTGACCGGGCTGACCAAGCGCTTCGGTGGATTGGTCGCGGCGAAAGACATTGGCTTTACGATCCGAGGCGGCGAGATTCTCGGGCTTATCGGCCCCAACGGCTCTGGTAAGTCGACGGTGATGCGCACCATCATGGGCATCGAGCGACCCAACGCCGGCAGCATTCGCCTCGAAGGCACCAACGTCGCGGGCTGGCCGACGCACCGCATCGCGCGCGCGGGCATCGGCATCGTCTTTCAGCATTCGCGCCCGCTCAACCGGCAGACCGTGCTCGAAAACATCAAGCTCGCGCTGCTGCCGGATTCGCTGCTCCGCCTGGCGGTGCAGCCGCATGTCGAGGAACAAGCGCGCGCCATCGCCGAGCAGGTCGGGCTCGGCGCGGTGCTCGACCGGCGGCCGCCGACCTTGCCGTTCGCCGACCTGCGCCGGCTGGAAATGGCGAAGGCCCTGGCGCGCGACCCCAAGGTGGTGCTGATCGACGAGCCGTTTGCCGGGCTGACGCAAGGCGAGACGGCGATCTTCTCCGAGCTCATCGACCAGTTCCGCCGCGGGGGCCGCGCCGTCCTTCTGGTCGACCATAACGTCAAGAGCGTGGCGCGGCTCGTCGACCGCATCCTGGCGATGTATCTCGGCGAGCGCGTCGCCGAGGGGAGCGCCGAGGAAGTCATGCGGGACGCGACCGTGCGCCGCGTCTATCTCGGCGGCGAGATCGAGATCCATGCCCGCCCCGAGCTCGACGCGGTTCCTGGCGAGCCGCTTCTCGACATCCGCGATGTCGACGTGCTGTACGGCAAGGCGCAGGCACTGCAGAAAGTGTCGCTGCATGTGCGGGCCGGCGAATTCGTCTCGGTGGTCGGCCTCAACGGTGCCGGCAAGACGACCCTCTTCAACGCGATTTCCGGGCTCGTGCCGTATGGCGGCGAGATACGCTGGCAGGGCGCGGCGCTGGCCGGACGCAGCGCTGCGTCGATCGCGCGCAACGGCATCGTCCAATGCCCGGAAACGCGCGAGTTGTTTGGCGATTTATCCGTGCAGGAAAACCTCGACCTCGGCGGCCAGCGCCTCGCGCATGACCAGCAGGCGCGGCAGCGCGAATGGTTGCTCGAACTGTTCCCCATTCTGCGCGAGCGGGCCGGTCAGCGCGCCCGCACCCTGTCGGGCGGCGAGCAGCAGATGCTGGCGATTGCCCGTGCGCTGATGATGCAGCCCAAATTGCTGATCCTCGACGAGCCGACCTTGGGCCTCGCGCCGGTCATTCTCGAACAACTCTCCAATGCGCTCACTCAGCTGCGCGAGACGACGGATATCACGGTGCTGCTCGGCGAGCAGAACGTGACCTTCGCGCTGCCGCATGCTGATCGCATCTATCTGCTCGAGCATGCCCGGATCGTCTGGGAGGGCAATGCCGGACGTTTCGCCGCCGAGATGGGCTCCGGCTACCTCTGATCGTTTTCAACCGAGGCGCGGAGCCTTCCGGGCGAGCCGGTGTTGGCGGTAGGGCGCGCGCGGGTGCGCACCTGGATAAGGGCTCTTCATGGCGCCGCCACGCGCGACCTACCGGCTGCAGCTTCACCGCGGCTTCACGTTTCGTGACGCCCATGCGCTGGTGCCTTATCTGGCCGAGCTCGGGATCAGTCACCTCTATCTGTCGCCGCTCTGCGAGGCCCGTCCCGGCTCTACCCATGGTTACGACATCGTCGATCACAACCGGCTCAATCCCGAAATCGGCAACGAGGCGGAATTCGAGGCGCTATCGGCGGCGCTGCGTGAGCGCGGCATGGGGCTCATCGTCGATATCGTCCCGAACCACATGGGGATCGGCAATGATAACGGCTGGTGGATGGACGTTCTCGAATGGGGCGAGGACTCGCCTTATGCGCGCTATTTCGACATCAAATGGCATGACGGTCGACCGGATTTGGAAGGTCGCGTGTTGCTGCCCGTGCTGGGGGGGCAGTACGGCGCCGTTCTGACCTCGGGCGAGATCGAGCTTCGTTTCAACGCTGGCGAGGGCAGTTTCAGCTTTTGGTACTGGGAGCATCACTTTCCGGTGTCGCCCGGGTCGTATAGTCGAATTCTCGCGGCCGGCGGTGAGGCGCTCGCCAGCCTCGCAATGGACTTTGCTGCTCTGCGATCCGCGCGGCACGACGTGCGTTGCCGGGCCGAAATCGCCAAACACAGCCTCGCCGAAGCCGCCAAGGGCCCAGAGATTGCCGCGGCGATCAATGGTGCGCTTGACGCTTGGCGAGGCAGGCCGGGGCAGACAGCCAGCTTCCGGCCGTTACATCGGTTGCTGGAGGCTCAGGCCTACCGTCTTGCCTACTGGCGCGTCGCCGCCGACGAAATCAATTATCGCCGCTTCTTCAATATAAACGACCTTGTCGGTCTCAGGGTCGAGTTGCCGGAGCTGTTCTCTGAAACCCACAAGATGATTTTTGCGATGGCCGAGCGCGGCGATATCGATGGGCTGCGCGTCGACCACATTGACGGGCTGTTCGATCCCGCAAACTATCTGGCGGCGCTGCGGCAGGGTGTGTCTAGGCCGCTCTATCTGATCGTCGAGAAGATCCTCGCCCGCTACGAAACCCTGGCCGATTGGCCGATCGACGGCAGCACTGGCTACGATTTCGTCAACCAGGTGCTCGGGCTCTTTGTTGACCCCAGCGCCGAGGCGGCAATGACCCGCCTCTATCAGCGTGTAACCGGACGGACGGACGATTTCGACGCCGTGCTGCAGGTCTGCAAATGGCGCATCATGCAGGTCAATCTCGCGAGCGAGATGAATGTGCTGGCGCGACGCCTCCACAACCTGTCGATGTCGGACTGGCGCACGCGCGACTTCACCTTCAATGCGATGCTGCGCGCCGTGGAGCAGGTCATCGCGGCGTTTCCGGTCTATCGGACTTATGTTTCCGGCCGCGGCACCGGCGACGACGATCGGCGCTTTATCGACTGGGCGATTGCCCAGGCGAAAAAGCGCGCAGGCGCCGGCGACACCAGTATTTTCGATTTTCTGCACCAGGTGCTGAGCGGCGGGTCGACCGGCCGCCGCCGGCGCGCCGACGCGCTGCGTGTCGCGATGCAATTTCAGCAGGTCACCGGTCCGGTGATGGCCAAAGCCGAGGAGGACACCGCCTTCTATCGTTACGTCCGGTTGCTGGCGCTGAACGAGGTCGGCGGAGATCCGCGGCGCTTCGGCCTCTCCTTGTCGGGTTTCCACCACATGATGCGCGAGCGTCAGCGCAGCTGGCCGTGCGCGATGAACGCCACCGCGACCCACGACACCAAGCGCGGCGAGGACGCCCGTATTCGCATTGCGATGCTGTCCGAACTGCCGCGCCTCTGGGGACTGTCGGTTTTGCGCTGGTTCCGGTTCAACCGCTCGCGGCGGGGCGAGATCGACGGCGAGGCCGTTCCAGACCGCAACACGGAGTATCTGTTTTATCAGACGCTGGTCGGCGCATGGCCGCCGGGCTTGCAAGCGGACGACACGGCCGCCGTCGCGGAACTGGCCGACCGATTGCGCGCCTTCATGATCAAGGCGGTGCGGGAGCAGAAGGTGAACTCTAGTTGGAGCAACCCGAACGAAGCCTATGAGGCGGGGCTCGAACGCTTTGTCGCAATGATTCTCGACGCTTCCCGGCCGAATACATTTCTGTCCGATTTCCGCGCCTTCATGGCGCCGATCGAACGGCCGGCGGCGATCGCGTCGTTGGCGCAGCTCGCCATCAAGCTCACCGCCCCGGGGGTTCCCGACACGTACCAGGGGTGCGAGTTGTGGGATTTCAGTCTCGTCGATCCCGATAACCGCCGCGCTCCCGATTGGGCACAGCGCCAGACGTTGCTTCAGGCAATCGCGAAGGCGACCCCACGCGATTTGCAGGCCGAATGGCAGGACGGCCGGGAGAAGCTCTTCCTGTCGCGCCAATTGCTGCAACTGCGCCGCGAATATCCGGCGCTTTTTGTCGAGGGCGATTACCAGCCGCTCTACGCCGAGGGCGGCCGCGGTGACGATCATCTCTGTGCCTTCGCGCGGCAACACGAAGAAACCACCTTGGTGGTCGCCGTGCCGCGCCTGGTTTACCGCCTCCATCAAGGTGGCGATCGCCCATGGGGAGCAACCGCGCTGCGGCTGCCGGGAGAGGGGTCCTGGCGAGACGTTTTCTGTGATCGAGTCTACACCGCGCGCGATCAGATCGCTGCTGCCGAACTGTTTGACGAGTTTCCGGTCGCTGCCCTGCTGCGCCACGATTGAAGGATGGGTTCGTTGCCGCTTTCCGATCGTCCCGTGCACCGGCGTCTGCCAATCGGCGCCGAACCGCAAGGCGGTAACGGTGTCCATTTTCGTGTCTGGGCGCCTGCCGCCAGGACTGTCGCGATCGAGATCGAAGGCGGGGCGACCGAGACGCTGTCAGCGGAACCGGACGGATATTTTTCCGGGCTCGTCTCCGAAGCCGGTGTCGGCACGCGGTACCGCTTTCGCCTCGATAGTCAGGGAAATGCGCTGCCGGACCCCGTGTCCCGCTTCCAGCCCGATGGACCGCACGGCGCGTCGCAGGTTGTCGATCCTGCCAGCTTCACCTGGAACGACGCGGACTGGAGCGGCGTTCCGCGCGAGCGCCTTGTCATCTACGAAATGCATATCGGCACCTTCACGCCGGAGGGGACATGGGAGGCCGCTTCCCATCATCTCCCCGCGCTTGCCGAATTAGGGATTACCGCCGTCGAGATGATGCCGATCGCCGACTTCCCCGGAAAATTTGGCTGGGGTTATGACGGAGTCGATTTGTTCGCGCCGACCCGGCTTTATGGCGCGCCCGACGATCTGCGCCGTTTTGTCGACACCGCGCACGAGCTCGGGCTCGCGGTGATCCTCGACGCCGTCTACAACCATTTCGGTCCCGACGGGAATTATCTGCGGTCCTATGCGGCGGGCTATTTCAGCCAAAAACACGGTACCGAGTGGGGAGATGCCATCAACTTCGACGGCCCCGACAGCGGGCCGGTGCGCGAGTTCTTCACCGCGAATGCCGGATATTGGATCGAAGAATATCATTTCGACGGGCTGCGCCTCGATGCTACCCATCGCATTTATGATGACTCGGACGAGCATATCCTCGCGGCGATCGGGCGGCGCGTGCGCGCCGCAGCCGTGGGCCGCGAGACTCATATCGCCGCCGAAAACGAGGATCAGGTGGCGCGGATCGCGCGCTCGCTCGAAGTCGGCGGGTACGGTCTCGACGGGCTGTGGAACGACGATTTTCACCATGCGGCGCGGGTCGCGCTGACCGGACGGCGCGAATTCTATTATCGCGACTTCACCGGAAGGGCCCGGGAGTTCGTCGCCATTGCCAAGCACGGCTACCTGTTTCAGGGGCAGGACAGCACCGGCCGCGGTACGCCGGCGTTCGACCTGCCCGGCGCATCGTATGTGAACTATCTCGAAAACCACGATCAGATAGCACATTCGGGCGCAGGCTTGCGCGGCCACCTCCTGTCGAACCCCGGTTGCTGGCGCGCGATGACCGCATATCTGCTGCTGTCACCCGGCGTCCCGCTGCTCTTTCAGGGACAGGAGTTTTGCGCATCGAGCCCGTTTCTCTATTTCGTCGACCATCAAGGCGAAATCGGCCGTCTGGTGAGAAAAGGCCGCGCCGAATATCTCGCCGGCTTCCCCAGCCTTGCGTCACCCGAGATGCAAAGACGGCTCGATGACCCCGGCAGTACGGAGACCTTCCGGCGCTGCGTGCTCGATCACAGCGAGCGGCAGCGCAACGCGGCCGCGTTGGCCCTGCATCACGACCTGATCGCGCTGCGGCATGAGGTCTTCGCTGGCGGCGCGCGCCGCATCGACGCCGCAATCCTGGGCAGTCGCGCCTGGGTGCTGCGCTTTTTCGCGAACAACGGGGAAGACGATCTGCTGCTGATCGTCAATCTCGGAGTCGACCGGCGCTGCGAGACCATCTCCGAGCCGCTGCTCGCACCAAACGAAAGGGGATCCTGGCGTCTTAAATGGTCGAGCGAGCACCCCGATTACGGCGGCACCGGGATTCCAGCGCCAGTGATCGACGGTGTGTGGCAAATTCCCGGTCACGCGGCCATCGTCCTTATGTCCGGCGAGCGCTAGGCCGCACGATCCGGGTTTCGATTCGACGGATCCTCGGCCCCCTCCGACTTCGCTGGCGGCGCTATGACGCTAAAGCCACGCCCAAAACAGGCCGCTCGACCGGCAATCCTTAATTAATCAATTGCGCGGAGAATGGCTCCTATGAGCGATCTGCGGATGCAACGCGCACTCTTGTGCTTCCTGGTCGTAATGGGCCTGATCCTGATTTATTGGGGCATCAAGGTACCCGACTGGTGGCTCGCTGCGATGGTCGGCCCCGTACTGATGGGCTGGGCTGCGTGCGCCGTGCTGCGCGTAAATAGGGAAATGCGCGCCAGAAAGGCACGCTTGGCTGTTCTGATGAAGGACGTCGCCTTCCTTCACGAGCTTCGGGTTAGCGGCGGTCGCATCGAAGTTGCGCAAGAGGTCTTCGCGAAGAAAAAAAGCGAAGGGCTCTACCTGTAAACCCGGCGATGCACTTGCGAGGAACGGCTGATGGACGAATGTGTCGATAACAGGGTGGAACAGCGCGCGCTGCTCGGTCACGTCGCCCTTTGTTTCGTCGTGGCAGGCGCTCTGGGCTTCCTCGGTGGCGGACTGGCGGGCATGATGCATTTCGCCGATCCGTCGGCGGCGGCTCGTTACGTCATGGTGTCGGTCTGCATGGCGACAAGCGTCACGATTTTTTGGTGTTCGCCGAACGGGCCAAGCCGGTGGCGGCCGTTCATCATTTCGAGCAAGCTTGCCGAAGGGCTGTTCGGTGGTGCCGCTGGCATCATCGTCTTCAGTAGTGTCGCCGCGCTGCTAGTCGAAGCTCTCTAGACCGATGCTCTCCCGCGATCGGCGGCAGCCGTTAAAGCGGGGCCGCGCACACTCCGGAATACGCCCGGACGCCTCTTGATCCTGGGATAGGCCACGGGTTTCGAGGATCAGATCGTCCATTGCCGCGCCGATCTCCCTTCGCACCGGAACCTAGTTCCATCGGAGAGTTTGACCATCCGCGATTATCCTGCGCCGGGTCCGGCGATAATGTGATGCGGGGAGCGGCATTGTCTGAATCGGCAGCTCGAACCGCCGTGTGGGGCCAGTTGCCGCTGATTTAGCAAGGAAGCGGCTTTTGCTATGCTCGTTGAGCCGCTACCAGCAGGAACATCGGCCGCTCACGCTCTTTAGTCCATTGCGGATTGGCGCTGATTTGGTCGTCGGTTGGCCCCCACTCCTCGACATGGGTAATGGTAAATCCTTGCCGAATCAGCAAATTGAGCGTGGTTCCTATGGTGCGGTGGTGCTTGACGACCCCGGGGGCAAACCAATCGGTCGTCCGCGGTCCCTCGGCAAGATAACCGTCGACGGGCCAAGTCTGATGGCCGTCGCTCCCGGTAGCCCATGCGGGGCGCGACGGCGCCATGTAGATCGGGTGCTCGGTCGAGAACACGAAACATCCGCCCGGTCGCAGCGCTCGCTGCACCTTCGCGAAGAAAATGGCGATATCAGCGATGTAATGGAGCGTCAGCGAGCTATAGGCGATGTCGAACGAGTCCGCAGGAAGCTCGAAGCTTTCCAAATCCGTCCGCTGGTAGGTAATCCCGGCCGCCGAGGTCAGCTCTTTGGCCCGCGCCAGCATCTTCTCCGACACGTCCAGCCCAAGGATGCGTGCCGCTCCCTGTTCCTGCGCCCAGCGGCAGAACCAGCCGTAGCCGCAGCCTAGATCGACAACGCGCAATCCCCGCAGATCAGGCAACAAGGCTCGCAATGCCGGCCATTCGGGCGCGCCGGCAAGCCCGTCCACAGAGCGGCGCAGCTGGCTGTAGCCTTCATAAAACTGTGGGTCGTCGTAGATGTTCTGCGCCACTGTCCCGCCTGAACCTTGCCATGTTACGCGCGTCTCACGCCGTAAAATTGCGGCCAGCCGTCATGCACGTCGACAAGGAATTTCTGGAATGCCGTCGGCTGATAGTACATGCCGAGCGGCACATAGCTCGGGTTCTGCCAAAAATGGGTCTGCATGTCGGCACAAATTTTTTGCTGTGAGGCCAAGTCCGGCGCCGCGAACCATTTGTCGCGCAGCGACTCCATATCCGGGTCGGTGGGCCAGCCGAACCACGCATTGCCGCCGCTGCCGCGAATGGCGATGTTCGGTCCCGGCGAGATGTTCCCGAAGCCGCCGAGATACGTATAGAAGATATTCCAGCCCCCTTTATCGGGGGGCTCCTTCGAGGCGCGGCGCGACACCACCGTGCCCCATTCCAGCGCCAGAAGGTCGACATTCATACCAATCTTCTGCAGCACGTCGGTCGCCACCGACGCCTCCGCCCAGATGGACGGTATCGTGGTCGCCGCAAGGACGACGATCTTCTCGCCGTTGTAGCCGGCCGCGGCCAAATCCTGCTTGATCTTTGCGTAATCCGTCCTACCGCGGGTGATCTCGACGCCGACGTCACTCGCCAGCGGCGTTCCCGGGACGAACAGGCCAACATCGGTCTTCATCAGCTCCGGTGCGGCGCCGGCGAAAGCGGTGATGATGTCCTTCTGGCCGATCGCTGACAGCACCGCGCGCCGCACGGCCGGCTTGTCGAACGGCGGATAAAGGTGATTGAAGCGCAAACAGCCGATCTCGCCGGTGTGGTCTTTAACGGCGATCGTCAAGTTCGCATTGGTCTTCAAGCTGCCCACGAGGTCGATCGTTGGATTTTCCCACCAGTCGACTTCGCCTGCTTGCAGCGCCGCGGCGGCGGTCGCGGCGTCGGGTATGAAATTCCACACCGCGCGATCGAAATGGACGATTTTGGGCCCGGCATTAAAGCTCGGCTTGCCGCTGTCGCGCGGCACATAGTCGGCATTTTTCTCCAACACGACGCGCTGGCCGGGGACGCGCTCGGCGGCGATATATTTGAAGGGGCCGCTGCCGACCGCTTCGCTGACCTGGGTGTTGGGGTCGGTCTTGGCGAGCCGCTCGGGCATGATCGCGCAATAGATCTGGGCAAGCGCGTAGCTGAGCAGTGCAAATGGAGTTTTGAGACGAAAGCGGATGGTCTTGTCGGACGGCGCGGTCACCTCGTCGGTGCGCGCCATCAGCGCCGTGCCCATCGGGTCACGCTTGCCCCAGCGCTGAATCGTGGCGATGCAATCACGCGCCAGCACCGGGGTGCCGTCGTGAAATTTGAGCCCGTCGCGCAGCGTGATCTCCCACTGCTTGCCGTCATCGGAGATCGTGTGGCCGGTCACCATCTGCGGCTGCACGGTGAACTCGGCATCGAACGCATAGAGCGTGTCATAGACCGCCAGCGAGAAATTCCGGGTGATGTCCGCGGTGGTCCACACGGGGTCGAGCGAGGCCAGATCCGCATGCGGCACGAACGTGATCGTGCTCTGCGCCTCGGCGCGAACGAGGTTTGGCATCGTCATCAATGCCGCGCTTGCCAATCCGGATTTGAGAACGTCGCGGCGTTTCATGCTGAATGTCCCCGTTTGTCGAACCGGCGCGCCTTTTTAGCAACATTGGGCTCGCTGTTTAAAGCGGTGACCGGATATTTAACGTCATCGCAGCTTCGCGAAACGCAGGGCCCGACCGAGCCGAAATGACGTTGGGCGCGCGTTTACAGTGTGGTCTTCGCCCAGTAGAGTTGAAAGATCGGGCTCGACGCTACTGGGGGGCGGGTGCGCGTCATCTGGGCGGCTTGCCTCGCCGCGGCGCTGGCAAGCGAGGGGACTCACCTCGCGGCGGCGCAGCAGGCTGTTGCGCCGAGCCGGGTGACGCCGGAGACGCTGCGGCCGGCGCCGGCGCCGCCGCCGGTGATCGAGCTGCCCAGCGGAGCGCCCGAGGCAGCGCCCTCGGGCCCGGCGGCGAATCTATCGGTGACAGTAAGACGGTTCGAAGCCGAGGGGACGTTTCCCGAGTTTCAGAGCCAGACGGCGGCGTTGCTCGATCCGCTTCGCGGCAAGCGGATGACCGTCGCCCAGATCTACGCGCTGGCGGGCGAGCTGGAGCGCGCCTATGCCGCGGCGGGCTATATCCTCGCGCGCGTCGTCGTGCCGCCGCAAAGGCTGGCCGACGGGGGCGCGGTGCGGCTTGTCGTCATCGACGGCGTCATCGAGCGGGTCGATGTGAGCGCGGTGCCCGAGCGGCAGCGAGCTGTTGTCGCCGCGCGGATGGCCTCGATCGTCGGCAAACCGTATATCACCCTCGACGAGATCGGGCGCCGCCTGCTGCTGGTCGGCGATTTGCCGGGGATCCAGCTGCGCAGCACTCTGGCGCGGGGTACGACATCGGGAGGGACACTGCTCGTGGTCGAAGCGACGCAGAATTACGTGACCGGCTCGGTCGGCGTCGACGACCACTTGCCGACCTCGCTCGGAACATGGTCGGTAAACACGAATCTGGCGCTCAACGACGTGCTCGGCCTCGGCGAGCAGGCGTATTTCACCTACTCGTCCAACCCCGATCTCGGGTCGCCGCGCTTGCGGGTCCGGGGCGGCGGCATCGTCTTTCCAATCGGGGATGACGGTTTCACGCTGAACCCCGAATATTCCGAATCGGTGGCCCGCCCGATCCCGGCCGTGGGAACGCCCGCCTCGCTCGGCGATTTCCAGCGCCTTGCGCTGCGCGCCGGGTATCCGCTGGTCCGCACCCGCGAAGAGACCCTGACCCTGCAGGCGACCGGCGAGTGGGACGACGAAAAGCTCAACGCGATCGACTTTGGCACGCTGCTCTATCACGACATCTACAGCGTGGCGCGGTTGGGCGCGCATGACGCGCTTGATGTGCCATGGCTGCCCTGGGGCGCGTCGGCGGTGCTCGACGGTACGCTCTCGCACGGGCTGGCCGGACGCGACGGCTCTGCCGCCGTGCCGCTTTCGGCTCAGGGTGCGAGCCCGGTCTTCAGCAAGGTCAACCTGACGGCGGGGTTGCGGCAGCCTTTGCCGCAGGCGTTCGAGCTCGATTTCGTCGGCCGGGCCCAGTCGACCTTCGGTTCGCCGGTCATGCTGTCCGAGCAGTTTTCGCTGGATGGGCCGGACGCGCTTTCGAGCTTCGCCGCGGGCACGTTCAGCGTCGACCAGGGCGCCTCGCTGCGCCTAGAGTTCGCGCGGCCCGTCTCTATCGTGGTGCTCGACAACGTCGAGCCGTTGAACTTGTCGCCTTACCTGTTCGGGGCCTATGGCTATGGCCAGATCGCCGACCCGACCGCGGCGCAGAAAGCGGCGATCGACGCCGGCTCGGCCGGGTTCGGCCTGCGCACCTCGACGGGCGCTAACGCAGCCGGCTTGCCGCTCGGCAGCTCCTTGGCCGTCGAGTTCGGCCGGCAATTATCCAACGTGCCGGGGGAGCGGCTCGGTTATCGCGCGAATGTGTCGCTGAATGTAACGTTCTAACGCGGGCATTTGAGGTAAATTGCCGGGGATGTTCCCCCGTCCCCCAGGGCTGACCGTCCTCCTGCCGCTCGCATTGCTGCTCGCGAGCGGGATCTCGCGCGCGCAGAGCATCCTGCCGAGCGGCGGCCACACCGTCGCCGGCACCGCCACCGTCGGCGTCCCCGCGGGCAACACGTTGTCGATCACCCAGACCTCGCCAAAGGCGATCGTCAACTGGAACACCTTCTCGGTCGGCCAGCCGAACACGGTGCAGTTCAACCAGCCGGGCAGCTCGGCGGCGATCCTCAACCGGGTGACCGGGGCGGCGTCGTCGACCATCGCCGGCCAGATCGACGGCAACGGCCAGGTCTATCTCGTCAACCCCAACGGCATCGCCATCACATCGACCGGATCGGTCCAGGTCGGTGGCGGATTTGTCGCCTCGACGCTCGGCATATCCAACCGCAATTTCATGTCGGGAAATTTGAGCTTCACCGGCAACGGCGCCTCGGCCGGGGTCAGCAATGCCGGCACGATCAGCACCGGCCCTGGCGGCTATGCGGCCTTGATCGGCGGCACGGCGGCGAATTCGGGCGTGATCTCGGTGCCGCTCGGCAAGGTGGCGCTCGGCTCGGGCGAGGCGGCGACGCTCGACCTCAACGGCGACGGGTTTATGCAGGTCGCGGTGCCGACCGGCGCGACCACCGCCAAGGGCCAGGCGCTGGTCAGCAATTCCGGGCGCATCAACGCCTCCGGCGGCAGTGTAGAGCTGCGTGCGGCGACGGTCGCGACCGCGATCCGCGACGCGGTCAACATGTCGGGAGTGATCGCGGCGAACTCGGTCTCGGGCCATGACGGCGCGATCACCCTTTCGGGCGGGCCGGGCGGCGCGGTCAATGTCGCCGGCACGCTCGACGCCTCCGCCGCACCGGCGAGCGGCGCCGCGGGCGGCGCGGTGCAGGTCAGCGGTGCGCGGGTCAGGCTCGGCCATCACGCCGTCGTCAACGCCAGCGGCGCCCAGGGCGGCTCGGTGCTGGTTGGGGTCACCGCGCCCGGCGGCGTCGGCGCGGCGCAGAGCACGACAATCGCCTCGGGCGCGCAAATTCTCGCGGCCGGCGACCCGTCTGTCGCCGGGTCGGGCGGCTATGTCGAGACCTCGGGCGGGACGCTGCAATTCGGCGGCGCGACCATCGACCCGGGCAAAGGCGGCACCTGGCTCGCCGACCCGACAAATCTGACGATC
The DNA here is from genome assembly GCA_035504235.1 of Allostellaceae bacterium. Taxonomy (GTDB): domain Bacteria; phylum Pseudomonadota; class Alphaproteobacteria; order ATCC43930; family CGMCC-115725; genus DATARH01. Next base: position 36,756 of record DATJSH010000188.1, read on the forward strand.
GATGCAGCCGCCGCGACGACGATCAGCAACACACTCAACCTTGGCGGCGACGTTTTTGAGGAGACCGCGGGTGACGGCACGACCAGCGGCTCGGGCAACACGTCGAGCGGTGCCGGCGACATCATCGTCGACGCGGCGATCTCGTGGAACACGACGAACACGCTGACGCTGTCGGCGTTCAACGGCATCACCGTCAACGCGCCGATCACGATCAGCGGCGCGGGTAACCTGGTGCTGACCACAAACAACAACATTGGCGGCACGTCGACCGGCAACGGTGTGCTGACGTTTACGCCGACGCTCGGCAGCCTGCAATTCACCGCGCCCGAAGGCTCGGGCCAGACGCTGACGATCAACACGCTCAGCTACACCCTGCTCTACAACGTCGGCGAGGTGCAGAACATCAACGGCAACCTTTCCGGCAATTACGCGCTGGCGATCCCGCTCAACGCCGCGACCGATCCGACGGCGCCGGCCAACTGGTCGCCGATCGGCGAGAGCACGCCGTTCACCGGCAATTTCAACGGGATGGGCAACACGATCGCCAACCTGACGATCAACGACACTACTGACGACTTTGTCGGGCTGTTCGGGCAGCTTGGGTCGGGCTCCCCGAACAGCGGCACGATCAGCAATCTCGGCCTCGTCGGCGGCTCGGTGACCGGCTCCGGCTCATTCGTTTTTGTCGGTGAACTGGTGGGGCTCAATAATTTTGGAGGCACGATCAGCAATTCTTATGCGACCGGCGCAGTCAGCGGCAGCGGCAGCGGCAGCGGCATCCTCACTGAGGTTGGCACCGGCGGGCTGGTCGGGCTAAACTACGGCACGATCACCGCTTCCTACGCGACCGGCGCGGTCAGCGGCAGCGGCTATACTGCTGATGTCGGCGGGCTGGTCGGGTACAGCAGCGCTGGCGCGATCGGCAATTCTTATGCGACCGGCGCGGTCAGCGGCAGCGGCAGCTTCCCCTTCGTCGGCGGGCTAGTTGGGTTAAATTTTGGTACCACAGTCACGGACGCCTATGCGGCCGGTGCGGTCACCGTCGGCAGCGGCACCAACAGCGCCGCCGGCGGGCTGGTCGGGGTAAACGATGGCACGATCACCGATGCCTACGCGACCGGCGCGGTCAGCGGCGGCACGGGCGCCGCTCTCGGCGGGCTGGTCGGGTCCGGCCGCGGGGCCGCGGACGGGTATTACGACGCGGGCACTACCGGTATGCCGTATGACGGCGTGGTCGGGCTGACGACGGCGCAATTGCAGTCGACGCCAGGGGTCGCCGGTGCCTTCAATCTGTCGACGGGATTTGCGAACCCCGGCAACTGGGGGATCATCCCCGGCGTCAGCTACCCGTACCTGACCGCGTTTTACCCCTCGACGCCGCAGGTCATCTCCGGCATCGCCTACCAGGATGCCGGCGTGACGCCGCTGGCCTCGTCCTCGGGGAACTATAGCGGGGCCATTCCGGCCAACGGCACGGTCTCGGCGCTGGTCGGCGGCACGAACCTCGGCGCGGTGACCACCGGCGCCAACGGCTATTACTACTTCCTCGAACCGGCCGGCACGGTCCCCTCGACCCCCCCGGGCGGTGGCGTCCTTACCTATTCGCCCGGGGCCGGCGCATCGGGCGGTGCGGCCTTTGCCGACGGCATCACCGGCGGCAACGCGACCGGCCTCACGATCTTTGGCAACACGCTGCACGAGATCACGCCGGACACCGCGAACTCGACCCTGCAGGCGAACCTGGCGCTTGCGCTGGGGAGCGACCCCACGGCAACGCCCCTGCTGGCCGGCCTTCCCAATCTGCAGATCGACGCGAGCGGCGCGTCGTTCGATATCGACAGCGGGATCTTGTATCCGCTCGGCAACGTGACGCTGAACGTCAACGCGCTCACCGAATCGGCGGGAGCGATCACCGCCTCGGGATTGGCGGTCAACTCGATCGGCTCCGTCGATCTCCCGATTAATAACCTGGTCACCACGCTCGCGGCGAACGTCACCGGGCTCGGCAGCACCTTCGATTTCAGTGACGCGCAAACGCTGACGGTCGGTACGGTTGGTAGCGTCAGCGGCGTCACGACCAACGGCACCGACGGCTCTGCGGCCAATATCGTGCTGGCGACGACCAGCGGCGACATCGACATCGAGCAGCCGGTCAGCACGAACGGGTCCAACGGCCCGGTGCTGGGCGCGTCGCTCGGCGAGATCGGGCTGGACGCGGCCGGCAACATCGTGATGAACCAGTCGGGGAGTGCGGGACAACTCATCGCCTTTGGCGTCGAGGCGTTCGCGAGCGGCAACATCGACCTCGACGGCAGCGCCAACTTCTTCGGCAACCGCATCGGCGGCAGCGACAATATCTATGGCGAGGCGCAGACCGCCGGCTTCTTCGCCGGCGAAACCACCGCGGCCGGCGACCCGCTCACCTTTACCGACTCCAATGCGGGGCTGACGATCGGCCAGCTCGGCGTGTCGGCCGGCTCGATCACGCTGTCGGCCATTTCGGGCGTCTATTCGAACGGAGGCGATATCCAGATCGCCTCGCTGTACCCGCTGTTTCCGTTTTCGGGCGGGCTCTCGACG
>DATJSH010000189.1:0-55368 GCA_035504235.1 Allostellaceae bacterium
ACCGAAAACGCCCAGCCGGCGCTGCTCGCGGCGAGCCTGGCGGTGATCCGCGTGCTCGAGGCCGAGGCGGGCTTCGACATTTCCAGCCTCGCTTATGTCGCCGGGCATTCGCTCGGCGAATATTCGGCGCATGCGGCGGCCGGCACCTTCTCCATTCCCGACGCCGTGCGGCTCGTCAAGCGCCGCGGTCAGGCGATGCAGAGCGCGGTGCCGGTCGGTGAGGGCGCGATGGCGGCGCTTCTCGGTCTCGACATCGACGCCGCCCGCGCGGTGGCCGACGGCACCGCCGGCCATGGCGTCTGCGTCGTCGCCAACGACAATTGCCCCGGCCAGATCGTCGTCAGCGGTCATACCGAGGCCGTGCGCAAGGCCGTCGAGCTCGCCGCCGAGCGCGGCGCCCGGCGCTCGATCATGCTGCCGGTCAGCGCGCCCTTCCATTGCCCCCTGCTCGCGCCCGCCGCCGAGGTCATGGAGGAGGCGCTCGGCAAGGTCGCGCTGCAGACGCCGCGCGTGCCCGTGGTGGCCAATGTCACCGCCGCGCCGACCCTCGATCCGCAGGAAATCCGCGAGCTGCTGGTCGAGCAGGTGATCCGCATGGTGCGCTGGCGCGAGACCGTGCTCTTGTTCAAGGAGCGCGAGGTCGAGGAGGTGGTCGAGATCGGCGCCGGCCGCGTGCTCGCCGGTCTCGTCAGGCGCATCGACCGCGACCTGCCGGCGAGCTCGGTCGGCACCGCCGCCGAGACCGAAGCGCTGATGAAGCGGCTCTAGTGCGGCGGATTTGAAGTTCGTATCGGTTTGATGGAGGGTTCGTTGGCGAACTTCAAATCCAAAGCCGCACTAGCTTGTCTAAATTGGCTAATGCGCTCGCGAATCCGAAATTCGCTCGGAGCTAGATCCAACGTGTGGCGAATTTCGGATTCGGCGCATTAGCATGTTCGACCTCACCGGCGAGAAGGCTCTCGTTACCGGCGCCTCGGGCGGCATTGGCGGCGCCGTTGCCCGCGCGCTTCATGCGCAGGGCGCGACCGTGCTGCTGCATGGCACCCGCGAACCGGCGCTGCAGGCGCTCGCCGCCGAGCTCGGCGGGCGCAGCCACATCCTCACCGCCGATCTGTCACAACCCGACGAGCCGGAGCGCGTCGTCCGCGAGGCCGAGGCCGTCCTCGGCCAGCTCGACATCCTCGTCAGCAATGCCGGTGTGACCCGCGACGGCCTGGCGATGCGGATGAAGGACGAAGACTGGCTGGCGGTCATCGAGGTCAATCTCACCGCCGGGTTTCGCCTGATCCGCGCCGCGCTGCGCGGCATGCTGCGCCGGCGCCACGGGCGGATCGTCTGCATCACCTCATTGGTCGGCGTCGCCGGCAATGCCGGGCAGGCGAACTACGCCGCCTCCAAGGCGGGCATGATCGGCATGGCGAAATCGATCGCCGCCGAGGTCGCGACCCGCGGCATCACCGTCAATTGCATCGCGCCGGGTTTCATCGCCACGGCGATGACCGACAAGCTTTCCGACGACCAGCGCACCCGCGGCGCGGCGGCGATTCCGATGGAACGCTTCGGCACATCCGAGGAGGTCGCGGCGGCCGCGGTCTACCTCGCCAGCGCCGAGGCAGCCTACGTCACCGGCCAAACGCTGCATGTCAACGGCGGCCTCCTCATGGTATAAGCAGGCTGGTCACGCGGTTCCCCGGATTGGCAGGCCAGCCGAATTCGTGTTATGTGAGCCGCCACCCTCAACGCGGCCGCGATGGCGACATAACGAGGCTGATCCCGCGATTGGATACGCGTACCGCGCTGAGCAAAAGAGCACCTGCCAATCAGCCATTGAGGGACAATACGGATGAGTGACGTCGCCGAGCGAGTGAAGAAGATCGTCGTCGAGCATCTCGGCGTCGAGGAAGACAAGGTGACCGACAACGCGAGCTTCATCGACGATCTGGGTGCGGACAGTCTCGACACGGTCGAGCTGGTGATGGCGTTCGAGGAGGAGTTCGGTTGCGAGATTCCCGACGATGCTGCGGAAAAGATCGTGACCCTCAAGGACGCGGTGAACTTCATCGAGTCGCACAGCTCGCTGTGACGGGTGCATCGCGCGGTCGGCGAGTGATGAGCAGGCCGGAATGAGGCGGGTCGTCGTTACCGGCATGGGGCTGGTCACGCCCCTCGGCCTTGGCGTCGAGCAAGTCTGGAAAAAGCTGCTCGATGGCGAATCCGGGGTGAGCGCCATCCAGTCCTTCGATGTTTCGGACCTGCCGGCGCGCATCGCCGCGCAAGTGCCGCTGGGCGACAAGGAATCGGGCCGCTTCAATGCCGATGACTGGGTTCCGCCAAAAGATCAGCGGCGGATGGATCAGTTCATCATCTTTGCCATGGCGGCGGCGCAGATGGCGGTCGAGGACGCGGACTGGCAGCCGACCGACGAGGAGGAGCTCGAACGCACCGGCTGCATGATCGGCTCGGGCATCGGCGGGCTGCCGGGCATCACCGAAGGTGCGATCACGCTGCAGGACAAGGGGCCGCGGCGCATCAGCCCGTTCTTCATCCCGGCGAACCTGATCAATCTCGCCTCGGGTAACGTCTCGATCAAATACGGCTTCAAGGGGCCGAACCACGCGGTGGTGACCGCCTGCTCGACCGGCGCGCATGCGATCGGCGACGCCGCGCGGATCATCATGCTCGACGATGCCGACGTCATGGTCTGCGGCGGCGCCGAGGCCGCGGTATGCCGCCTGGGGCTCGCCGGCTTCGCGGCGGCGCGGGCGCTCTCAACCAATTTCAATGACGACCCGCCAAAAGCCTCGCGGCCCTGGGACCAGGATCGCGACGGGTTTGTGATGGGCGAAGGCGCCGGCATCCTCGTCCTCGAGGAATACGAACACGCCAAGACGCGCGGCGCGAAGATCTATGCCGAGGTCATCGGCTACGGCATGTCGGGCGACGCCTATCACCTGACCGCGCCCTCGGAGGACGGCAACGGTGCCTACCGCTCGATGCGCAATGCGCTGCGGCGGGCCGAGCTTGCGCCGGACAAGATCGACTACATCAACGCGCACGGCACCTCGACGCCATTGGGCGACGAGATCGAATTGGGCGCGGTCAAGCGGCTGTTCGGCGATCATTCCTACAAACTGTCGATGTCGTCGACCAAATCGGCGATCGGCCATTTGCTGGGTGCGGCGGGAACGGTTGAGGCAATCTTCGCGATGCTGGCGATGCGCGATGGGGTGGTGCCGCCGACCCTCAACCTCGACAATCCCTCTCCTTCCTGCGACATCGACCTCGTCGCCAAGACCGCCAAGGAACGCAAGGTCGACTATGTGCTGTCGAACTCGTTCGGCTTCGGCGGTACCAATGCTTCGCTGATCTTCGGCCGCCCCGACCGCGCCGGGTAAGCGGGGTCGCCGCGGACGCCGAGAGAGATGCTGGCGTTTCTTCGCATGCTGCTGGGGTGCTTTGTCGCCGCGCTGCTGATTGTCGGCGTCGCGGCCGGGGTGGCCTATTGGGCCTATCACGACGTCAACGACCCCGGGCCGCTGCGGTCGGCCGAAACTATCGTCATTCCGCCGCATACCGGTATCGCGGGCATCGCCGAACTGCTGGAGCGGGACGGGGTGATCCGCCACAAGCTGACCTTCAAGGCCGCTGCCGAGATCGCCGGCCGCGGCGGTGCGCTCAAGGCGGGCGAATATGAATTTCCGGCGGAGGTGAGCGCGGTCGACGCGATCGAGATCATCGCGTCGGGCAAGACCGTCAAGCACCGCCTCACCATTCCCGAGGGGTTGACCAGCCCCGAGATCGTTGCGCTGATCCGCGCCGCGCCAGCGCTGACGGGCGACATCGCCACGGTGCCGCCTGAAGGGGCGCTGCTTCCGGAGACCTACATCTACAGCCGCGACGATACCCGCGAAGGCATCGTCGCCCGCATGCAACAGGCGATGCAGGAAACACTTGCCGCCGCCTGGGCCCAGCGCCGCAATGACCTGCCGCTGGCCAGCCCGGAGGATGCGGTGACCCTGGCTTCGCTGGTCGAGAAGGAAGCCAGCCGCGACGAGGAGCGGGCGCATATCGCCGCGGTCTTTCTCAACCGCCTGCGGCTCGGCATGAAGCTGCAGTCTGACCCGACCGTGCGCTTCGTGCTCGGCGGCAACGGCACGAGCAAATTCGATGGACCCCTGACCCGTGCCGAGCTTGAGGTCAATTCGCCCTACAACACCTACGTCGTCAAAGGTCTGCCGCCGGGACCGATCTGCAATCCGGGGAAGGCGGCGCTGCTCGACGCGATGAAGCCGGAGCAGAGCGACGATCTTTATTTTGTTGCCGACGGGGCGGGCGGCCATGTCTTTGCCAAGACGCTCGCCGACCATAACCGCAACGTCGCGACCTATTTGCGCGGGCCCGCCGCCGCCGAAGCGGAGCCGGTGCCCGCCAACGCGCCTCAGGTCAAGCAGGCCGCGGGTGCTCAATCGCATTGCCGGGCCGCTCCCGGCCATCCCTGCGTCGTGCGCTGAGGCGGCGGGCAATGGGCGTTTCCAGCATGACCGGGTTTGCGCGGACCGACGGCGAGACGGCCGGCATTTCCTGGATCTGGGAACTAAAGAGCGTCAACGGCCGCTCGCTCGACCTGAGGCTGCGCGTGCCGCCCGGCTACGACGGGCTTGAAGCGCCGTTGCGTGCCGCCCTGACCGGTCGGTTGCGGCGCGGCTCGATCTCGGCGAATCTCGCGGTCGCCCGGACGACGCCTCCGACCGTTCGCATCAACCGCGAGATGCTGCAGCGCGTGTTGACGTTGATCGATGAGCTGGGCGCGGAGGTCGAGGCCGCGCCGCCGCGGCTCGACGGGCTGATCGGGCTGCGCGGTATCATCGAAACCGTCGAGGACGAGCCCGAAGACATCGTCGAGGCGCGCCGCGCGGCGTTGCTCAAGGCGTGGGACATCGCCCTCGACCGCTTGGTCGTGGCACGCGCCGAGGAGGGATCCCGGCTCGGCTCCGCGCTGTCAGCCCAGCTCGCCGAGCTCGGCGAGCTCGTCGTCGCGGCTGCGGCATGCGCTGCGGCCCAGCCCGAGGCGCTGCGCGCGCGGCTCGAGCAGTCGCTTGCGGCGCTTGGCGACCTCGTGCCGGGCATGCCGCAGGAGCGTGTCGCGCAGGAGCTGGCGCTGCTTGTCTCGCGCGGCGATATTCGCGAGGAGCTCGACCGGCTGCGCGCGCATATCGACCAGGCCGGCGAGCTCTTGGCCAAGGGCGATGGGGTCGGCCGCCAGCTCGATTTTCTCTGCCAGGAGCTCAACCGCGAAGCCAATACGCTGTGTTCCAAATCGAGCGATATCGAGCTGACTCGGATCGGCCTTGCGCTCAAACTCGCGGTCGAACAGTTCCGCGAGCAGGTGCAAAACCTCGAATGAGCGCCACGCGGCGTCCCCTGGCCCCGACGACGCAGACAATTCGCCGCCGCGGCTTTCTGCTGGTCCTATCGTCGCCCTCCGGCGCCGGCAAGACGACAATTACGCGCCGCCTGCTCGAGCGCGATCCCGCCTTGTCGCTGTCGGTCTCGGTGACGACCCGGCCGCGCCGCCGAAGCGAAATCGATGGCAGAGATTATCATTTTATCGACAGGGCGGCCTTTAACCGGATGACGGAACAGGACGAGCTGCTGGAGCACGCGACCGTGTTCGAGAATTCCTACGGGACGCCTCGCGCGCCGATCGAGGCGGCCATCGCCGAAAGTCGTGATGTCGTTACTGATATCGATTGGCAGGGAACGCAGCAGCTCAAACGAACCGTTCCGGGTGATCTGGTGACCATCTTTGTACTTCCGCCTAGCCTCTCCGCGCTGGAGGCAAGGCTCAAGACCCGCGCTCAAGATAGCGATGAGGTCGTCGCCGCCCGCATGGCCAAGGCACGCGAGGAGATGAGTCATTGGACGGAGTACGATTACGTGATCGTCAATGACGATCTGCAAAAGAGTGTTGAGCAGGCCGAGGCTATCATTGCCGCCGAACGCATCAAACGCGGCCGCACGGACGACAGCCTGTCGGCTTCCGTCATCGAAACTGCGGACGGTCTCAAACGCACGGCGCAGCCGAAGCTTTCCGAATTCGTCGAACAGTTACAGGCGGCTTGAAACAGATGGCGCTTCCGAGCGATGCGAATATCGACCTGTTGATCTGCGACGCCGTGCGGCAGACGCCCGACGGCAAGCTCGATCTCGCGGGGTATTTTCCGGTTCCGGAAGTGAAGATCGACGTGGCAGCTAAGCTTCCGGTCGCGATCAACCTGACTTTCGTGTTCGTTTTGAAGGATGGCGACGGCCGGTATCGCCCGAGTTTTCGCCTCTTCGATCCGATGGGCCAGGAGCTGCATCGCGGCGAAAGCGGCGAGTTCGTCAAGCTTCCCGGCGCTCCGGGAATGGTTCTGTTGCAGATCGCGCGCATCCCGGTTGCCGTCGCCGGCAATTACGCGATCGTGCTTCGGCTCGGCGATGGCGAATACCGCCGCTCGTTCAGGGTTTATCAATAGCCCGCGCCAGCGCGCAGAATTCGGCGATCGAGAGTTCCTCGGCGCGCGCGGTCGGCACGACGCCGGCGGCGGCCAGCGGCGGCTCGACCGGCACGCCCAGCGACTTGAGGCTCGACCGCAGCATCTTGCGGCGCTGGCCGAACGCTGCGGCGGTCACCCGTTCGAGCACGGCTTTTGCGGCCGGAGCGAGTGGTGCGGCGCGCGGCACGAGGCGCACGACGCTTGATGTGACTTTCGGCGGCGGGACGAAGGCGCTGGGCGGGATGTCGAACAGGATTTTTCCGTCGCACAGCCACTGTACCAGCACCGACAGCCTGCCATAGGCCGGGCTGCGCGGCGCGGCGACGAGGCGCTCGGCGACCTCGCGCTGGAACATCAGGGTCAGGCTCTCATACGCCTCGATCCGGTCGAGCCATTTGAGCAGCAGCGCGGTGGCGATGTTGTAGGGCAGGTTGGCGACGATGCGGCGCGGCGGCTCGGTAAGAGCGGCGGGGTCGAGCGCGAGCGCGTCGCCATCGACGATCTGCAAGCGCCCGGGGTAGCGCGCCGTAAGCTCGGCCAGCGCCGCGAGGCAGCGCGGGTCGCGCTCGATGGCGACAACGCGGCGCGCGCCCTCGGCGAGCAGCGCTCGGGTCAGCCCGCCCGGCCCCGGCCCGATCTCGATCGTCGTGCCGCTATCGAGCGGCCGCCGGAGATCGATATTCGCGGCACGCGCAATGCGCCCGGTGAGGTTGAGGTCGAGAATGAAATGTTGGCCGAGGTTCTTGCGCGCGGCGATGCCGTGGCGCGCGATGACGTCCCGCAGCGGCGGGAGAGGGGGCGCGAGGTTGTTCAGCGTTTCGCGCGCCGGGCCGCCATCTCGGCGGCAAGCTTCAGCGCTGCGATCAGGCTGTCCGGCCGCGCGATGCCCTTGCCGGCAATATCGAACGCCGTGCCGTGATCGGGCGAAGTGCGGATGAACGGCAGGCCGAGCGTGACATTCACCGCGCCGTCGAAGTCGAGCGTCTTGATCGGGATCAGCGCCTGGTCGTGATACATGCACAGCGCCGCGTCGTAGCCGCGGCGCGCGGCGGCGTGGAACATCGTGTCGGCGGCGAGCGGCCCTCTTGCGTCAATGCCAGCCTGGCGCAGCGTGGCGATCGCCGGCGCGACAAGCTCGATGTCTTCACGGCCGAGCCCGCCGGCTTCACCGGCATGCGGGTTGAGTCCGGCAACGGCGATGACCGGGGCCTTGAGGGCAAAGTCGCGCCGCAGCGCGGCGTCCACGACGCGGCCGGCATGGACGATCGCTTCCATCGACAAGGCGCCGATCGCGTCACGCAGCGCCAGATGGATGGTCACCGGCACGACACGCAATTGGGGGCTCGCCAGCATCATCACCGCCGGCTCGCGCGCCCCGGCCAGTTCGGCGAGATATTCGGTGTGGCCGGGATGCCGGAAGCCGGCGCGGTAGAGCGTGTCCTTGTTGATTGGATTGGTCACGAGCGCGGCGGCACGACCAGCCCGAACATCGGCGACGGCGAGGTCGATCGCGCGCAGCACAAGGTTCTGGTCGGCGGCATCGGGGCGGCCGGCTTCGGCGACTGGGGCATCGCCGAGCGGCACCACCGGCAGCGCATCGGCAAAGATCGACAGCGCGGTTTTGCGCTCGGTGATCGACCGCAGCTTCACGTCCCAGCCCAGCTTCCCGGCCAATCGCGCGATCCGGTCGGGGTCGTCGATCAGGTAGAAGGGCGGGACGCCGTCGGCGCGGCGCAGCCAGGCTTGCAAGGCGATCTCGCCGCCGATCCCGGCGGGCTCGCCCATCGTCAAGGCGAGCGGGAGCGGCATGCGGCTACACCCTCACGTCGACATAGGCGGCGCGCCGCAGGTCGCGAAGGTATTGGCGCGACACCGTGTCAAGCTTCTCGCGCAGCAGCGAGTCGAAGACCTCGTCCCGGTTTGGCGTGCCGCTGCCTTTATCGGCGGTTTTCGTCTGCTTCGAGCACAACATGATGACGCCGATGCCGTTGCGCTGAAGGATCGGCTCCGATGCTTGGTTGGGCGAGAGCTTATCGAGGAGGGTGCGCATCTGCGGCGCGACAGTGCTGGCGTTTACCTCGCCTTCGCTTGACATTTGTGGTGACTTTTCCTTGCCCATCCGAAGTAGGTCGGCACAGTTTTTCGCGGTTTGCCGCAGGCCGTTCGCCTCGATCGCGGCGTTGCGCTTCATCGCCTCGTTGGGGTTCGGCGGCAATGGAAAGACGACCTGCACGACGTCATAAACCGTATCGGATGTTTGCCCACCGCCGGTGTCGCCGTTGCGGCGGTCGAGGACGAGCAGCAGATAATAGCCGCCGCCGGTGCGGATCGGCGGCGACAGCTCGCCGGGCTTCAAGCTTGCGGCTGCCTTGGCAAGGTCAGGAGCCAGTTGGTCCGGCCGCAACCAGCCCAGATCTCCGCCGACCGCCGCAGTCGCCGATTGCGAGAATTGCTGGGCGATCGCGGAGAAACGCGCGCCCTGCTTCATCTGGTCGGTCAGCTTCTCGGCCAGCGCCCGGACATCGGCATCCTGCGAGGGGTTGTCCACCGCGAGGAAGATTTCGGCGATGCGGCTTTGCGGCTCGCCCGCATGCTCCTTGATACGCTTCATTGCGGCGTCGACCTCCTCGTCGGAGATTTCGACGGTCTCGGCCGCTTTGCGGCGCACCAGCTTGGCCCAGACGATTGACGCCTTGACTTGGTTGATCAGGGATTCACGGTCGATCCCGCGCGACTTGAGGAACTCGTTGAGCTGACCGGGCTGCATGTTGTTCTGCTTTTCGATCTTGCCCAGCGCGCTGTTGATCTCGTCATCAGTGGCAACGACGTTCTGTTTTTTGGCCTCCTGCAACTCCAGCCGTTCGTCGACTAGTGAGCGGAGCACCTCGGTCTCGATCTTTTTTCGTGCTTCGGCCGAGTCGGGCGTGTTGGACGACAGCATGACCAAGCGTATTCGTGATTCGAGGTCGAACACCGAGATGACCTCGTCGTTGACGACCGCGGCGATGCGCATGTCGGGTACCGCGCCGGGCGGCGTACCCGGCGTCGGTTGACCCTTTGGCGCCGGCGGCGGCACGGCGGTGCGATTGGCCGGCCATGCCGAAGGTATGGCCAAGCACAACACGGCGAGCGTCAAGAGCAGCGCACCCGAATAACGCAGTGCCGGCATCGTCCTAACCCATGCTGCCCGAATCCCCGCATAGTCTACACGCGGCGAAATGGCCTGTCGCCGCGTCGTTTTGCTCGGAAGTTCGCCGGCCGGCAACGCCGGCCTCAGGTTCCCGGCGACGCCGAGAAGACCGTGCCGCCGATCTCGCCGATATTCTTGAAGACGACACTGAGCAGAACGCCATAGCCGGGCGTGACATCGCCGTTGCGGATGCCGGATTGGCTTACGGTGGCGATGAAGCCCATGCACTCGTCCTGGTACAAAGCGGACAGGCTCGCTTGGAGGCTCGCGCTGCTCGACTGCGGCGTGGTGATCCCGTTCACGATATTGGCGGAGTTCGTCAGGTTGAGCGTTTCCGCGCCAACCAGCGACCAGTATTGCGACAGCCTGATCGTGGCGTTGAAGTTGAGCTGCTCGCGCTTGCCGTAAAGGATCGTTTCGCCGCTGCCCGGCACCGTGATGACCTGGCTTGGCAGCTCGGCCGGGATCAGCAGGTAGGTTGCCCCAACCCTGAAGGCTTGCGGCCCCGCCGCTGCGGTCACCTCCTGCAGGCGGTTGGCGAGCGTGGCCTTGTCGAGGCGGAAGCGATAGATCAGATCGAGATAGCTGCTGGGCGAGAGGGTGACGCGCCCGACGACGTCGGAGAGACGCTGGTCGGCGCCGCTGCCCGGCGGCAAAAACGGGTTGGTCTCGGCGCGGTAGCTTTGGCCGATCAGCATGCGGTAGCTGCCCCCGTTGGCCGCGTAGGCGCCGAGGTTGAGGCCGTAATCGACGCGCTGGCCGGTGTCGAGAATGTCGTAGCCCTGCAGCCGGTCGGCGCGGAACAGGTCGGAATCGCGGAATTCGTAACCGAGGCTGTCTTCGTCAGGAATGATGTAACGGTTGCCGCTGTTCGGACCGGCAAACGTGGCGACTTCCGGTCGCAGAAGGAAGGTGTAGTCGGTGCCGCGGTGAACCAGCGGATAGTCCCAGGTCAGCCCGACCTGCGGAAAGTCACGTACGGCGACAAAGTCATAAGGGATGTGAACCAGCGGACCCTTGCCGTTTTGCGCGAAATAGACGCTCGGTAGATCGGGGTTCGACAGATTGCTCAGCGAACTGACCGAATACGCGTCGCCGCGCGCGCTCGCCTGGAATTTGTACTCGCCGCCAATCCCGTCATAGAACGTCCGATCCCATTCGGCCCCCAATGACAGGCGCCGCGTGTTGGTGCCGGATTCGCGAACGATGTTGAGCAGGTTGGTATTGAGCGTGAGGTTCCCGCCGACGACATCGGGGGTGAGGTTCCAATCGCGATTGAAGGCTGGGAGGACGATCGGCTGCGTCGAATCGCCGAGACCCGGCGTCAGCGGCTCGAACATATAGGCGTTGAGGTCGAGCGAGCCGTTTGCGGGAAAGCCTTCGAGATACGCGCGGGTGACCTCGGAGGCGAAGGGCGGCGTGGTAAAACTGAAGCGCTGCAAGTAGGTTTGGTCGGAGACGCGCTGCACCTGGAACCCGGTGCGGTAGGTGTCGTCGAGGTCGAATTCGCCAATCGCGTTGACGTGCCAACGCAGGGCGCCGGGAATGGCGTTCGGGTCGTCGATGCCGCCGATTTGCGTGCCGACATTGCTGTAGTTGATGCTCGACAAGTCCTCGAGAAAGCCATTCGAAAACCGCTGGCGGTAATCCGCCGCGAGCACCGTACCGGCCTCGGTCGTGAACCTTGGGGTGATCGTTACATCCGCGCTCGGCCCGAGTGTCAAAAAATAGGGCGTCGCGATATGGAAACCCACCTCGCTCGACCCGCCGAAGGTCGGCATCAGGAACCCATCGGCGCGCTTCACGGATGGATCCGGCGCGGACATGTAGGGAGTGTAGAACACCGGGAAGCCGTCGATCTCCATCGTCGCATCGCGAAATTCGAGGCGCTGGAGGTCCTTGTCGTCGGTCATTTCGCGCGCTTTGAGCTGCCAGGCCGGCGGCGCGGTGGGATCCGTCTTGCAGAGGTCGCACGGCGAATAGACCGCGCGGCGCATCTCGGTGCGCATGCCGTTGGTGCGGCGTGCGGCGTTAGCGGCAAGACGCGAGCGATCCGACATCAGCATTCGCACGTTATTGGCGAACAGGTCGTTCATCCCGTTGCGCAATTCCATGTAATTAGAAAAGATCACGGTGCCGTCGGGTGTCATCACGCTGACATGGCCCGAAGCGGTGACGGTGTCGGTGTGCTGGTTGTAGGTCACCACGTCGGCCAGCAGAATCTGCTGGCCCTGGGCGATTTCCACGTGGCCCTTGGCGATGGTAAGGCCTTGCTGGTCGTCGTACTGGACCTCGTCGGCCTGGAAGGTCATCGGTGCGTTTTTCGCGGAATTGTCGACGCCGAAGTTCTCCGCCGGCGCGCTGCCACACCACAGACCGAACAGCAAAACGATGGCGGCGCGAAGCGCGCGCTGCGCCTTGTGCTTGCGTCCGTGGCGGGGGGGGCGGCTCATCGGGCGTCTACTGCGGTTCCAGCAATCTCGTCTTTGTCCGTTGTCGCGTTTGGCAATTTCCCAGGAGCAATATCGCCTGTGATCGTCGGCGTCACCCGTCTTCGAGGTGGAGAAGCATCGAAACGCCGAAAATCAGGCTGATACCGGTTGGCGTCCACGCCGCCAGCAGCACCGGCAGCTTGGCCGAAAGGCCCAGCGCGAAGACGATGTTGGAGACGAAATAAAGCATGAAACCCGCTCCGACGCCGCCGACGATCATCAGTGTCGCGCCGCCTTGTCGTTGCATTCTCAGGCTGAAGGTCGCCGCGACCAGCACCATCGCGCAAAACAGAAAGGGCCGCGCCAGCAGAATATTGAACTGCAGCCGGTGGCGCTGCGCCGAAAAGCCCGACTGTTCGAGCAGCGAGATAAAACCCGGCAGTGACCAGAATGACATCGTGTCGGGCGAGGCGAGGCTTTCCTCGATCCGATGCGTGGTGAACTTTGTCGGCAGGCGAAGCTCGGGGACCGGCTCCCACTGATCGCTCTTCTCCCAGCGTCGCCCATCATCGATGATCCAATAGCCGTCGTCGAGCTGTGCCTTTTGTGCCTCGATGCGCGATTCGTATTGATGATTCTTGTCGAAGAAGAACAGCGTAACCTGGCCCAGCAGCAGCTTGGGAGCGACCAGCTTGTCGCCGTGGATCACCACCTGTCCGCCGTTTGGCTCGCTCTGCCGCAACCACAGCCCCGAATTCGACAGGCTCATATCTTCGGACGACTGCTTCAGATAGCGGGCGTCGAGTTGCTCGTAGGTGGCTTCCATCTGCGAGGCGACCGGGTTGAACACGGTGACGGCAACGATGCCGGTGAGCAGCGCCACCAGCACCGCCGGCATGAGAAACTGCCAAACCGAAACACCGGCGGCGCGGGCGATGACCAATTCGTTGCTCCGCGTCAGCCGCCAGAATGCGAGCATTGTTCCGAACAGCACGGCGAACGGCATCACCTCTTGCGCGGTATGCGGCAGCTTGAGCGCCGCCATTTCGAGCAGCGTGCCGAGGGTGATACCGGTTTTGACCGCGCCGCGGCGCAACAGCTCGATGTAGTCGATCAGAAAGCTGATGCTCAGCATCGCGCCGTAGACGCTGCTGAACCAGATGAAGAATTGGCGCGCGATATAGCCGGAGAGGGTCTTGGCGAGCAGCACCGGCCCTGTCTCCTCTCCCCGCGCGGGTTTAGCGCGTTGCCAACGCTGCAAACGGCAGCCGCCGGAGATTGAACCTTATGCCACGGTGGAGGAGGATTCCAAGGCCGACCACAAACGGCAGTAGGTCGACGACATAGCTGATGGGAATCGCCGCCGTGTAACGGCCCTCCAGGTTTCGCACGGCAAGGTCGATGGCCTGGAAGGCGAGGGCGCAGCCGATCGCTGTCAGCACCCGCCTCAGCTGGCCGCGCCGGTTGAACTCACCGGGCAGCAGGCAGGCCAGCGGGATCAGTGCAAAGCTGAACGCCGTCAGCGGCACTGTCAGGCGCTCATTGCCCTCGACGAGATAGACGTCGCGCATCCCGCGGTCGAGATCCTCGGGCGGAAAGAACAACTCGCCGATATAGCGCTCCTGCGCCTCGCGGGCACGCGCTTCGGGCGCCTCGCGCATCATATCGAGATCGAGCACGTATCGGTCGAAGGTCAGCACCGAGAGCTTGCCGGTGTCGCGGTCGTATTGCTGACGATCGCCGTCGACCATGATGATGCGCGAGCCGCCGCCGGTGTCGGCGAAGGCGCCGCGTGCGGCGAGGAGGGTCACGGGGTGCTTTGGGTCGCGCTCGTCGTCGATCATCAGCCCGATCACCTCGCCGCGCTCATTGCGACCGCCGATATAGATCGTCAGCTTGTCGGAGATCGTGGTGAATGAGCCCTCCTGAAGCAGGCTCGAGACGAAGCGGTTGCGGATTTCGAACTGCAGGTCCTTGAACTCGCGGTTCGAGGCGGGCAGCAGCCAGACCGACATGACCATCAGGAGGAGCCACGCGATCGCCGCCAGCTCCAGCACCGGCTTGGCCAGGGTGAAGGGGCTCATCCCGGCGGCGCGCATCACCACCAGCTCGCTTTCGGTAATCAGCCGGTTGAAGACGAACAGCACCGCGATAAAGACGCCGATCGGAACCACGATGTCGAGAAAGCGCGGCAGGATCAGGATCGCCAGATAGAGGAACACCTCGGCCGATAAGCCGCGATTGACGATAAGATCGACGAGCTTCAGCGACTGGGCGAGCCAGACCGCCGCCGTGAGCGCGCCCGTCACGAACACCATCATGCTGAGGCACTGCCGCAGGATGTAGCGGTTCAGCCCGCCGAGATATTGGCTCAAACCCGGTGGCAACGGCGACAAAGGAAACAGCCCCGCCCAGCAACGCCCCAAGCAACCCGCCAAGACCATAGGGGATTTCGCGTTCGGACGAAACGCCATCCCTAAGCTTGCTTCCCGCGGCGTGACCGCGCGCAGTTGACTCGCGGCCGGGCTGCCGCTATCGCGCAAGACAAAGCTTTGCCCAAGATCGAGGCGCGCGATGAAGATCAGCTTTGCCGAGTTCGAGCCGCCCCGCCCCGCCGGCGGTGGAGGCGCCGTTGTGGTCGGGGTCTGGGAGGAAGGGGGGCTGACCGGACCGGCCCGCCTGCTCGACGAGGCGAGCGGCGGCGCGATTACCCGAGCGCTCGCCGCCTCGCCGCGGTTTCGCGGCCGGAAGAGCGAGTTGGTGCCGATCGTCGCTCCGGCAAACCTGACGGTGAGCCGCGTCGTGCTCGCCGGGCTTGGCAAGCCGGACGCGGTGGACGCGCGCGGTCTCGAAGACCTGGGTGGCACGCTGCTTGCCCATCTCAACGGCGCGGGCGAGACCGCCGCGACCTTCGCGATCGAGGTCGGCGATGCGGCGGGGCTTGCGCCGGCCGCGGCGGCAGCGCACCTCGCGTTCGGTGCCGCGCTGCGCGCCTACCGCTTCGATAAATACCGCACGACCGAGAAGCCGGAGCGCAAACCCTCGCTGGCCGCGCTGACCGTCATGGGGCCGGGCCCGGGCGCGGCGCGCAAAGCCTATAGAAGCTTCGCAGCCGCGGCGGAAGCGGTGACGTTCGCCCGCGACCTCGTCTCCGAGCCGGCCAATGTCATTTACCCAGAGACCCTTGCCGATCAGGCGGCCGGATTGTCTTCGCTCGGCCTCGATGTCGAGATCCTCGACGAGAAACGCCTGCGGGCGCTCGGCATGGGGGCGATCCTCGGTGTAGCGCAAGGCAGCATCCGCCCGCCGCGGCTCGTGGTGATGCGCTGGAACGGCGGCGAAGAGGGTACGGCGCCGCTCGCCTTTATCGGCAAGGGGGTGACCTTCGACACCGGCGGCATCTCGATCAAGCCGGCCGCCGGCATGGGCGAGATGAAATGGGATATGGCCGGCGCCGGGGTGGTGATCGGCCTGATGCGGCTGCTAGCGACGCGCTCCGCCAGGGTCAACGCAGTCGGCGTCGTCGGCCTGGTGGAGAACATGCCCTCGGGTTCGGCGCAGCGCCCGGGCGACATCGTGACATCGATGTCCGGGCAGACGATCGAGGTGCTGAACACCGACGCGGAGGGCCGGCTCGTCCTCGCCGACGCGATCTGGTACTGCCAGGACCGTTTCAAGCCGGCGCTGATGGTCGATCTCGCGACCCTGACCGGCGCGGTCATGGTCGCGCTCGGCCACGAATATGCCGGGCTCTTTGCTAATGACGACGCGCTCGCCGAGCGCCTCGTCGCGGCGGGCAAGGCCGTGGGCGAGAAGCTGTGGCGCCTGCCTCTCGACGATTCCTACAACAAGGCGATCGACAGCGACGCCGCCGACGTCAAGAACATCGCCGGCGACCGCGCCGCCGGCAGCATCATCGGCGCCCAGTTCATCCAGCGCTTTGTCAACAAGGTGCCTTGGGCGCATCTCGACATCGCCGGCGTCGCCTGGTCGAAAAAGGACGCGCCGACCGTACCGAAAGGCGCAACGGCGTTCGGCGTGCGGCTGCTCGACCGATTTGTCGCCGATTATTACGAGAAGGACTGAGCGTGGCCGAGATCGGCTTCTACCATCTGTTGTCAACGCCGCTCGAGCGGGCACTGCCGCGACTGTTGGAGCGGGCGGTGGGGCAGGGGCACCGGGTGGTCGTGCAAGCGGGGTCTTCCGAGCGCGTCGAGCACCTGAACGCGCTGCTGTGGACCTATGACGAGGCGGGTTTCCTGGCGCACGGCTCCGCCCGCGACGGCAGCGCGGCGAACCAGCCGATCTGGCTGACCCACCGGGAGGAAAACCCCAACCGTGCGACGATTCTCTTTCTGGTCGATGGCGTCACGGCCGACGATCTGGCCGGATATGCGCGCTGCGTCGACATGTTCGACGGCAACGACCCGGAGGCGGTGGTCGCCGCCCGCGGCCGTTGGCGCGCCGCCAGCATGGCCGGTCATGCGTTGACCTATTGGCAACAGACCGAGAAGGGTTGGGAAAAGAAAGCGTAGTGACCGGCAGATTTTGCCGCGTCAGCCCCGCACCGGGGGAGCGACCGGAAGCGGCGCGGCGGGCGCCGGCGGCGGGACGCCAGGAGCGAGGCAGCGGCCTGCATAGACGATATCGCCGCCATTGCCGAATTGCGGGCCGTTTGCGGTGCCCGGCTCGGGGACAAAGCGGCGCGTGTCGACGATATAGCCATCGGGACACATCCCGTGCGCTTTCAGCGCCGCGACGAGCCAACCTTGGCGGATGCGCTCCGCTTCGCCGTCGTCGTTCTCGGTCATCATCGTGCTGGTGCGCGCGCTGTAAACGAACGAGGTGGGGCTTGTCGCGGTGAAGCCCTCGTGCCGGTCAGTGCCGGTGCATCCGGCGAGCGGCAGCACGCCCAGCGGAATGAGGCAAAGAAGAGCGCGCGCGCGCATCGGCCGGGTCTCCATTCAACTCAACCGTCTTCTAATCTCCGATTCCGCGCCGAAGGGCAAGCGGCGGCGATGACGCCGGTCCCGTTCTGGCCTATAACGCCGCGCCTCGACCGAGACCGGGTGGGTGATTGCATGACGGCACTAAAACGAATGAGCCGGCTCGTCGTGCTATGCGCCATCGCGGTGTCGAGCGTCGCGTCGGTCGCCATGGCAGCGCAGGACGACGCGAAAACGTCGTCGCCGTCGCGCGAGCCGGCCAGCGAAACGCTGACGTTGCCAGCCCATGTCGAGACGCATCACACGATCCAGCTCGGTCAGAAGAGCCTCGATTACAAAGCGGTCGCCGAGACCATCCAGTTGACGGATGCCAAGGGCGACAAGACCGCGTCGGTCTTTACGATCGCCTACATCGCCGATTCCAAGCCGGGACAGACACGGCCGATCGCGTTCTGTTTCAACGGCGGGCCGGGCGCGGCTTCAGTGTTCTTGCAACTTGGCGCCGTGGGGCCGCGCATCATGGCGCCGACGCCGACCGGCGCGGTGCCGAACCCGCCGGTGCAGATCGTCGACAATCCGTCGACCTGGCTTGCCTTCACCGATCTCGTCTTTGTCGATCCCGTCGGCACCGGGTTCAGCCGCGGCGAGGGCAAGGACGACAACCCGAGCAAGCAATTCTGGAACGTGAAGGGCGACATCGAGTCGCTCGATTCGGTGGTGCGGTTGTGGCTCACCAAGCACGAGCGCTGGGCGAGCCCGGTCTACCTCGTCGGTGAAAGCTATGGCGGCTTTCGGGTGGCGGCGATGGCGAAGAGCCTCGAGCGCGAGGAAGGCATCACCCCGAACGGCCTCGTTATGATCTCGCCGGCCCTCGACTGGTCGATGATCAATCCGGGCCCGGGCAACCTGATCGCCGCGGCGATCAATTTGCCGACCTTCGCGGCATCGGCTGCGGCCCTCAAAGGCGACAAGAATTTCGATACCGGTCCCGTCGAAAAGTTCGCGTTGACCGATTACCTCACCGGGCTTGCGGGGATGGCCGGCGTGCCGTCGCCGGACGACCCGTTCATCGCCAAGGTCGCGGCGATGATCGGCCTCTCCGACGATGTCGTGCGGCGCGAGCGCGGCTGGGTCGGCAAGGAGGTCTTCGCGCATGAGTTGAGGCGCAAGGAAGATCAGGTGTTGAGCCTTTACGACGGGACAATCACCCGCGCCTCGCCGAACAATCCTTGGGACAACACGGGCGGTGATCCGGTGCTCGACAACGCGATCGCCGCCTATACCGCCGCTTTCAACGCCTATGCCCCCGACGGGCTCGGCTACAAGACCGAGCTGCAGTACCGGACGCTGCCGATGAGCGTCAATCATCAATGGAATTTTGACGGCGCGCGGGAGGGACAGGACGGACTCGGCCTCGCGCTCTCGGGATTGCAGACCGCGCTGCTCGACCACCCGGCGACGAAGGTGCTGATTGCCAACGGTCGCTATGATCTGGTGACACCCTACCTCGGCTCACGCTGGCTGATCGATCAGCTCAACATCCCGGAAGCGACGCGCAAGGGGATCGCCATCAAGGTCTATGACGGCGGGCACATGATGTATATGCGCCCCGATTCGCGGCAGGCGCTGGCGAATGACGCCGCCGCGCTGTTCGCCGCGCCCTAGCGGGTGCCGCGCCTATCTGGACGATGCGCCGCCGCCATCATCCCGTCGAGAGCGGCGTCGAGCGCGTCGGCGGCTGCGGGGCCGGCTTCGAGATGCCGCAGCGCCAGCGCCGCCGCTTCGATCGTCGACAGCGCGTCACGCCGCGGCTCGCGCCGCAAGCGGCCGAGCCGCGCCGGGCGCGGCGGATCGAGCACGATGCGGTGCAGCTTCAGGAGCCACGGGTTGCGCCACCACAGTGTCTTTGCTTGGCTCCAGGTCCCGTCGAGCAGCACGATGCCCCTGAGCCCGGCAAGGATCGCCCCCGGCCCGGCGAGCGGTTCACCGCGCCGGTCGACCAGCGCCAGCTCGCGTCGTTCCCTGTCGCTGCGCTCACGCGCTGCGCCGAGATGCAGCACCGCCCAGCATTGCGGCTCGGCCGCGTCGCCGATCAGCCGCGACAGCCCAGGCCATGAGAGGCCGATCGCCAACTTGGCGTGCCGCAGGGTCGCGGCGATGAGCGGCGCGGTGGACAGCGCCTCGCGCCGCTCCTGCGGGTGCTGTAGCACCAGCACGAAGATGCGGTTGTCGACCGGGGTGGTGGCGCTTTCGGTAATGCCTGGCGTCATGCGTTAGCACTATACCTGCGGCCCGGCCGATATTCTTTCTCGCGCCCGGAAGCCGGCATATCCTAGGCGCAACAATGCGTCCCGCTACCCGTCAAGTCCTGATATCGCTGATCGTCGCCTGCGCGATGTTCATGCAAAACATGGATTCGACCGTGATCGCGACGGCGCTGCCGGTGATCGCGCGCTCGCTCAACGAGAGTCCGCTGCGGCTCAACGTGGCGATCACCTGCTATCTGTTGAGCCTCGCCGTCTTCGTGCCGATCAGCGGCTGGACCGCCGACCGGTTCGGCGCGCGGCGCGTATTCAGCGCGGCGATCGTCGTGTTCGTGCTCGGCTCGATCGGCTGCGGGGTTTCGAACTCTCTGACTATGCTGGTCGTCTCGCGCATCGTGCAGGGCATAGGTGGTGCGATGATGGTGCCGGTCGGCCGGCTGGTGCTGTTGAAGACGGTGCCGCGCTCGGAGCTGGTACGGGCGATGTCGTATGTCAGCTTGCCGGCGATGCTCGGGCCGGTGACCGGGCCGCCACTCGGCGGCTTCATCGCGACCTACGGCTCATGGCGCTGGATCTTCTTCATCAACATTCCGATTGGCCTCCTTGGCCTGGTGATGATCAATCTTTTTATTGAGGACTTTCGCGAGACCGGCGCGCGGCCGTTCGACATTCGCGGCTTTGTGCTGACCGGGATTGGATTGGCGAGCCTCGCCTTCGGCTTCGAGACGATTGGTCGAGGCGCGGTACCGGCCGCGGTCACCTTCAGCCTGCTGATTGCCGGGTCGATCTGCACCTACTTTTACATCCGCCACGCGACACGTGCCGAGCATCCGGTCATCGACCTGTCGCTCCTGCGCATTCCCACTTATGCCGCGGCGACGGCGGGCGGGTTCCTTTTCCGCATGGGGATGGGGGCGCTGCCGTTTCTAATGCCGATGATGCTGCAGGTCGGGTTCGGCCTTTCGGCGCTCAATTCCGGCTTGCTGACATTCGCCAGCGCGGCGGGTGCGATGTCGATGAAGCTCGGCGTCAACACGATCCTGCGAACCTTTGGCTTCCGTGCGGTGATGTGCGGCAACGCCGTCATAAGCGCCGGGTTTCTCATCGCCTACGCGCTCTTCCAGCCGTCGACGCCGCATGTCGTGATCTTTCTGTCACTGCTCGCGGGCGGCTTCTTCCGCTCGCTGCAGATGACGAGCATCAACTCGCTCTCCTATGCCGACGTACCGCCGGCAATGTTAAGTCGCGCGACCAGTCTCACCAGCATGTGCCAGCAATTGTCGCAGGCGGTCGGTGTGGGAACCGGGGCGCTGCTGCTGTTCATCTTTATCGCGATGCGCGGCGAGCCTCACCCGACGCCGCTCGACTTCTCCTTCGCCTTTGTCGCTGTCGGCTGCATCGGCATGCTGTCGGTGCCGTTCTTTCTCAAGATGTCGCCCGATGCCGGCGCCGAGGTCAGCGGCCGCGGCAAGCTCGCCAGCTCGTGATTCCCTCTCCGCCCATGGGGGGAGAGGCTGGCCGCCGCGGAGCTGTGGCCGGGTGAGGTGGGCACGCATTGACGCCTCTGGAAGCCGCCGCCTCACCCCGGCCCTCTCCGCCCCCACGGGTGAAAGCGAGAGGGAAGACGTGATGCGTCTTCTCGCCTGGAACATCCGGCAGGGCGGCGGCTCGCGGCTGGCCGCCATCGTCGAGGCGATCCTTCGCCACGAGGCGGATGTGCTGGTGCTGTCCGAATATCGCGGCGGGGATGCGGCCTTGCGCCTCACCGAAACACTGGCGCGGGTCGGCTATCCGCATATGACGGCGCTGCGTCCGCCCCCCGGAAAGACCGGCGTGCTGGTGGCGTCGCGGCGACGGTTCCGCTCGCACGCGGCGCTCGACGACGCGCTGCCCGAGCCGTACCGGCTGGTTCACGTTGAGATCGGCAAGTTGTCGTTGTGCGGCGTCTACATGCCGAACCTGCTGGCGAAGGTGCCGTATTGGGAAGCGGTGGTGGCGAGCCTCGCGACGCGCCTCGACGGTCACGCGCTGGCGATCGGCGACTTCAACACCTGCCGCGCCTATGTCGACGAGCCGGGCGCGATCGACAAATGCGCTCATTTCATGGACCGCGTCGCCGAGCTCGGCTTTTGTGATTTATGGCGGCACCGCTATCCCGATGGCCGCGAATTCTCGTGGTACAGCCATCGCGGCAACGGCTTTCGCATCGACCACGCGTTCCTGTCGCCGTCTCTCGCGAGACGCGCCAAGACGATCCGTTATTCGCATGATGAGCGACTGAGCGGCCTTTCCGATCACTCGCCGCTGATCTTGGATTTGCGCGCCTAGTCGTCGCGCGGCTTGTTGAGCACGTCGGGCGGGATGTCCTTGCGCCAATCGCGGCCGGTGTCCCAGCCCCAGGAGCGGATCGCGTTGCGCTCCTTGATCATCGTGTCGATCTCGACATCGATATCGGCGATCGGGCGATCGCCGTTGGCCTTCTCCAAATAGAGCTGATACAGCCGGTCCCAGATCGCCGTCAGCCGGTCGCTCTGTTCCTGGGTGAATGGGGGAAAGAAGGGCTCGGCCATCCCTGATCCATCGCTCGACATGGCGAAGATGGCGCGAGCCTAGGCCTCGAATGGTTAGCAGCGGCTTAAGAAAGCCTCACTCCCCGTCGGCGGCGATCACCTCACGGGTGCCGCCGAGCTGGCGGCGGATCAACCGTGCGTAGAGCCCGTTGCGCGCGACGAGCTCGGCGTGACTGCCGGTTTCGGCCACATGCCCGCGGTCGAGCACGACCAGGAAATCGGCGTTGCGCACGGTCGAGAGGCGGTGCGCGATGACGATCGTCGTGCGCTCCTGCATCAGCGCGTCGAGCGCCGTGCGCACCTGGGCCTCGCTGATCGCGTCGAGATGCGATGTCGCTTCGTCGAGCACCAAGGTCGGCGCGTTCTTGAGAAAAGCGCGGGCGATCGCGACACGCTGGCGCTGGCCGCCCGATAGTTGCACGCCGCGTTCGCCGACCCGGGTATCGAGTCCCTCGGGCAGCGACATGACGAACTCGGCCAGAGCCGCCTGGTCGAGAGCGGCGTAGATCGCCTTCTCGTCGGCGTCGGGGCGGGCGAGGGCGACATTGGCCCTGAGGCTGTCGTTGAAGAGGTACGTGTCTTGCGATACCAGCGATACCCGCCCGCGCAGATGGTCGAGCACGAAGTCCCGCAGATCGACGCCGTCGATCAACACGCGTCCGGCGCTCGGGTCCCAGAACCGCAGCAACAGATTGGCAAGCGTCGTCTTGCCCGCGCCCGACGGCCCGACGATTGCCACGGTAGCGCCCGCGGGGATATCGACGGATACATCCTCCAGCGCCGGGCGCCGCGCGCCGGGATAGGTGAAGCTCGCGCCTTCGAAGCGGATCGCCGAGCCGCCCGCGGGCGCCGGCGGCGTTTCCGCACCGTCGATCACCGTGGGCTCTTCGTGATGCACGGCGAAGATCCGGCGGGTCGAGGCGATCGTATCGGCGAGCTGACGGCTCACCTGCGCAATCTCGGAGATCGGCAGGAAGGACGACAGCGACAAGAGAATCAACAGCGGCAGCATCGTCGCCGCGAGCTGGTGATCGGCAACGAGGAACGCCCCCACAACCGCGACGGCTAGCCCGCCCAGCCCGGTGCAGATTTCAAGCTGCGCGGTCTGCGCCGAGAGATCGCTCAGCAGCCGCAGACGGACCGTCTGGTAGTCGTTTACTGCGGCCATGAATCCGTCGCGCCGCCGCCCGACCGCCTGGAACGCGACGAGATCGGAGAGCCCCTGGATGGTCTCGGTCACATAGCCCGACAAGAGGCCGAGCCGGTCGCGGGCGACCGCGCCGAGCCGATCGATTTTGGCGCGCAGCATCCACGGCGCCAGCGCCGCGTAGAGGATGAAAGGCAGGATCGCCAGCGCGATCGGCCAGGCGACAAAGAACAGGGTCAATAGCACTGTCGACGGCACCAGGATCGCGACCAGCGCCGGCGCCACGGTGTGCGCGAAGAAGTATTCGACCGTCTCGATGTCCTGCGCGGCGAGCGCGATCAAATCGCCCGAGCGGCGTCTCACCAGATAGGCCGGGGCCAGCGTGTCGAGCTTGCGGAACAGCTCGATCCGCATCTCGGCGAGGAGGCGGTACGCGATGTCGTGCGCGAGCCACGACTCGACCCAGTGCAGGACGCCCGCTAACGGCGCGAGCACAGCCAGGAAGATCAGCAGATAGCCGTAGCCGCTGCCGGTCTTCACCGCCGCGACGGCCAGCGCGCTGACGATGCCGACACCGATAAACGCGGCGACGCGCGTGATCCCGGCGCCGACGACAATGGCGAATTTGTCGCGCCACGGGCGGATGATCTCGGTCAGCGTCGCCAGTGTCTTGAACCAGCCGACCTGCGCCGCGGCGGCGGCAGTCGCCGCGGTCGCGGCCTCGCCGTAATCGGTGGTCTCCGCGACGACGCCGGCATCACTCATCGTGCCTTCGTCGATCAGGTCGAAATCGCCGCCGCGCTCTTCCGCCTGTGCCCCCATCAGCCGGCGATAGGGACCATCGCGGCGGATCAGCTCGGCATGGCTGCCTTCCTCGGCGACCTTGCCGTGGTCGAGCACCAGGATGCGGTCGGCGCCGATCACGCTCGACAGGCGGTGCGCCAGGATCAGCGTGGTGCGGCCTTGCGACAGGCGGTCGATCGCTTCCTGGATCACCGCCTCGTTCTCGGCATCGACCGACGACAGCGCCTCGTCGAGGATCAGGATCGGCGCGTCACGGAGCAGCGCGCGGGCGATCGCCAGGCGCTGCCGCTGCCCCCCCGAGAGGTTGACGCCGCGCTCGCCGAGCATCGTCCGGTAGCCCTGGGGCAGCGCGAGGATGAAGTCGTGCGCGTTGGCGTCGTGCGCCGCGGCCTCGATCTCGTCCCAGCTCGCCTCGGGCCGGCCGAGCCGCAGATTCTCCTCCACGGTGCCGTGGAACAGGTAGGTGTCCTGGTGGACGACGGCGATATGGCTCCGCAGAGTTTCGGGATCGAGCCCGCGCAGGTCGCGTCCGCCGATCCGGACGCTCCCCGATTGCGGGTCGAACAGCCGCAGCAGCAGCCGCGCGACCGACGATTTGCCCGAACCGCTCGGGCCGACAATGCCTATCTTCTCGCCTGCCGCCACGTCAAACGACAGCGCGTCGTGCGCCGCGCGGCGGCCGCCGGGATAGGCGAACGAGACGTTGTCGAACTCAATGGTGGGTGCCAGCGAGATGCGCTCCAGGCTGGCAGCGGCTGGCGGCACCAGCGGCTCGGCTTCGAGCAGCGCGGTGATCCCGGCCGCCGCCGATTGTCCGACCATCCCCTGGTGCAGCACCGAGCGCAGGTCGCGCAACGGACGGAAAATCTCGGTGCCGGCCATCAGCACGATAAGCAGCGCGGCAATGCTCATCTCGCCATGCGCGACGCGCCATACGCCGAGCCCCAGGGCCAAGGCCGCGCCTCCGGCGACGCCGACATCGGTGATGCCGCGCGTCATGACGCTGGTCGACAGCACGCGCATTGTCGTGTTCGACAATTCGCGCGCCTTTTCGGCGAGCCGGTTGCCGTAGGCGGTGCTCTGGCCGAACGCCTTCAGGGTCGGCAGGCCCTGCACCGCGTCGAGAAATTCCGAGCCGAACGCCTTCATCGCCGCCTGGCGCAGACGGTTGCGGCCGCTTTCGACCTTGTTCCAGACGGTCGGTGCGATAAGCGTCATCAGCGCGGCGACCAGCATCACCGTCGCGACGGGCAGATCCCACCACATGATGAACAGGAAGATCGCGATTGGCGTCAACGCCGCGACGCAGACCTGCGGCACGTACTGGCCGAAAAAAGTCTGCAGCTGCTCGACGCCGTCGACGACCGACAGCATCACGCCGCCGGTGCGCTCGCCGGCAAACCATGCCGGGCCCAATTCGGCGATCTTGTCATAAAGCCGGCCGCGCAAATCGGTCTGCACCTGCGCCGCGGTGCCGTGCGCCATTTGCGTGCGCAGGTGCTCGAGGAAGCCGCGCAGGATGACCGCCGCCGCAACCCCCGCCGCGGCAAGCGCAATCGACAGAAAGTCCGAGCCGGCAAAGACGCGGGCGAGCATGGTGCCGAGCAGGGTGAAGCGGGCGATGCCGAATGCCGCCGCGCCGAGCCCGATCAGGATCGACAGCGCAATCCGCCCGCGCAGGCCGCGCGTCAACGCCCACAGACGCCGGTCGAAATACATCAGCGGACCTTTTCTTCTGAATTCGCCGTGCGTTCCGCGTCGCTGAGCGTGCGCGGATCTTCGATGTCGACGGTCAGGTGCTCGGTCGGGCGCGGCGTGGCGGTGACGATGCTGACGCCGTCGGGCGCGGAAAAGCGATGCCAGGTGTTTTGCGGCACGACGATCGTCGTGCCAGCCTTGACGTCATGCGACTCAAGTCCGGCGTCGGTCATCAGATGCATGGTGCAGGAGCCATCAACGATCTGCACCAGTTCGTCGCCGTTGGGGTGGCGCTCCCACGCGGCTTCGCCCGAAAACTTGGCGCTGTAGATGTTGCCGTCGCGGTAGGGGGCAAGCGTCACGAACGCCCCGGTCGCCTTGCGCTCGACTTCGGTCGACTCCGGACGGCGGCCGCGCATCGTCGGCATCGTCGCGAGTGTGCCTTTAAGATCGAGGATGGTGGTCATCTTCTCCTCCGCCGCGGCGCGTCCGCAAGTGTGGACGCAAAGAAGCCCTGTCGCACGAGAAATACCGGCAACCCTGCCCGCATTTTTCGGTTGCACCCGAGAAATTTAGTGATACGGATTAATTTCTGAAGGTGATAAAATTGAGACATAGCGATACAGGATCGTATCATGTCGCCACTCGATGATCTGCCCGTTCCGGGGGTCGAATTCCGCCGAGCGCCCGCCGATCGACTCCGCAACGGAGGACCGGTCGGCAGCATGGATTGGGACGATGTCCGTGTGTTTCTTGCCGTCGCGCGGCACGGGTCGCTGCGTGCCGCCGGCCGCGCGCTGGGCCTGAGCCAGCCGACGATCGGTCGCCGGCTGGCGGCGTTCGAGGCAACGTTCGGCGGGCCGACCTTGTTCGATCGCCTTCCCGAAGGGCTGCGCCTCAATGCCGCCGGCGAGCAACTGGTGCCGGCAGCCGAAAGCGTCGAGCGCGCGGCGCTGATGCTGGAACGGCGCCGGGCGGCGGCATCGCCGGAGCTGAGCGGCACCGTGCGAGTGTCGGTCGGCGAATGGGCCGCGGCGTTTCTGGCGCGCTGCCTCTCGGACGCCGGACCGACCGCGCTTCCCGCCGGGATCACCTTGGAGCTGGTCGAATCGCGGCAGACGGCGAATCTCGCGCGCCGCGAGGCCGATCTCGCGGTGCGCCATCACCCACCCGAGAGCGGCGATCTTTACGTCGCGAAGGTCGGCACCTTCGCCTGCGCCGTTTATCGCCGGCGTGGCTCGCGGAGCGACGCCTGGGTCACCTACACCGAAGAACAGGCGCATTACGCGACCGCGCGTTGGGTGCAGCAGCAGGTCGACAAGACCGGCGGCGCGGTGGCGCTGCGCGCGTCGGGCATGACGATGCAGTGGGCGGCAATCCGCGCCGGGAGCGGGCAGGGGATCCTGCCGTGCTTTGCCGGCGACGGCGATCCCGCGCTCGAACGCCTGACCCCGCCCGTCCCCGAGATCGCCGCCGAATATTCGGTGATCGTCCATCGCGACTTGCGCCGCGCGGTCTGCGTGCGCGCGGTGATCGACTGGGTCCGCCGCGCGTTTGCCGAGCAGCGCGACGTGCTGGCCGGCACCAGCTAGGATCGCGCAGGCATAACGACCCAGGAGGAACCCTTGCCCGGTCCAGCGATGCATCGCGTGCTGATCACCGGCGCCGGCGGCGGCATCGGCCGCGGCCTGCGCGAAACCTTGCGTGGCGTCTACCCGGTCCTGCGTCTCTCCGACCGGGTGCCCATCGCCCCCGCGCGCGACGGTGAGGAGGTCGACCAGACCGAGCTCGCCGACATGGAAGCGGTCGAGCGCATGGTGCATGGCTGTGACGGTATCATCCATTTGGGCGGCATCTCCGGCGAGAATACCTGGGAGAAAATCCTCGAAGCCAACATCGTCGGCCTCTACAACACCTTCGAGGCGGCGCGCAAAGCCGGGGTCAAGCGCATCGTCATGGCGACCTCCAACCACGCGGTCGGCTTCTATCGCCGCGATCAAGTGATCGATCACACGGTCATGGTGCGGCCCGACAGCCGTTACGGTGTGTCGAAGGCGTTCAGCGAAGCGCTGGGCAGCCTCTATTCCGACAAACACGGCATCGGCTTCATGGGCGTTCGCATCGGCAATTACGGCACCCATCCGATCGACAGCCGGCGGCTGTCGATCTGGGTCAGCCCGCGCGACCTGACGCAACTGATGCGCATCGGCCTCGAGCACCCTGACGTGCGCTACGAGATCGTCTACGGTGTCTCGGGCAACCAACGCTCGTGGTACGACAACTCCAACGCTTTCCGGCTTGGCTACAAGCCGGAGGACGATTCCGAGCCGCAAGCGGCGCAGGTGCTCTCGGCCGAAGCCGGCCAGGCGAAGAATCCAATCGCCGAGAAATACCAGGGCGGCACATTCCCGGCCGAGGAATACGACGCGCCGACCGAGCGACAGTAGGCGCATCAATGCCTCGCGGTGGACGCCGCCGGCAGTTGTGCGGTGGCGCGCACCAGTATGTCGGCAAACTCGGCGCGCTTATCGGCGTCCGGTGAGGTGTCGCGCAATTCGGCGAGACGATGCAGCAGCGCCGGCAGATGCGCGCGGAACTGACTGTCGATCTTTTCGACGAGCTTCGCCGCGCCGCGTCTTTCGGCGCGCGGGACGGCCGGATCGACCGCCAGCGAGTCGAGAATGTTGAGGTGTCGTTCAAAGGCGCGAATCATCGCCTCGAACTCGCCGCTTGCATATGCCGCTTCGGCTTCTCTCCAGTGCTTCAGCGCCTGTTCCCAGCGGGGGTCTTCTTCTTTCATTGCGTTCTCTCGTTATGCGAATATGATAATTTCTGAATCGGCAACGACAATATGGGACAGGAACATTTAAGGAACAAGTGGCGCGTTCAATTTTTTGATCGGGCGTCCCTGCAGGCTCGCGGAGAGGATTTACCTAGTCACCCATCGCGCCTGCCAGCGCGCCACCGCATCCGGGTTGCACACATAGCGGGGAACCTCGCCGGCCAAGAGGCGCTGCACGTTGTCGACGCAGGCGCCGGGCAGCGAGGCATGCGCTTCGCTGGTGTGCCCGACCGTGTGCGGCGTGAGGATCGCGTTGGGCAGGTCGCGCAGCTTGCTGTCGAGGGGCAGCGGCTCGGTGACAAACGTATCCAGCGCCAGCCGCAGGTCGGGCCGCCGCTGCGCCAGCTCGATCAGCGCCGCTTCGTCGACGATCGCGCCGCGCGCGGTGTTGATCAGCACCGCGCCGTGCTTCAGCGATGCCAGGCGATTGGCATCGAGCAGGCCTTCGCTCTCGCTGTTGAGCGTCGCCAGCACGCAAACGACATCGCTGGTGCGCAGCAAATCGTCGAGTTCGACAAACCGCACATGACCGAAATTCGCCGGCGGGCGCCGTGTGTAAGCCTTGATCGACACGTTCCAGCCAGCGAGGCGCGTGGTGATGGCGCGGGCGATCTTGCCGAACCCGATCAGCCCGACGGTCTTGCCGCCGAGCATGCGGACGCTCACCTGCTCGGGTCGCGAACGGCTTTCGCGCATCGCCGCCTCGGCGCCGCGCAGATCGTAAAGCGACGCGAGGATCAACATGATGGTCGCCTCGGCCATACTGTCGACATTCTCGTCGGTCTGTCCGTTGGCGACGAGGATGGCCAGCTCCGTCGCCGCCGCGAGGTCGAACCCCTCGATGCCGGTGGTCGGCGACACGATCCCGCGCAGGCGACCGGCCGGCGCCATCAGCGCGCGGGTGCAGGGAAAGCTCGATGCGGCGAGCAGAATGTCCGCTCCGGTCAGCGCGCCGCCGGCGGCGTCAAACGCCGCGGAATCCCGATGGAAGACGACCTCGTGGCCGAGCCCGCGCAAGGTCTCGACAATCGGCTCGAATAGATACAGCGAGCGCTGCCGGCCGACCGCGATAACACGCGCTCTCGGCCGCGACCGACTCACGAGCGTTATCGCGTCAATCGCCGCATCGCCTGGTCGATGCCGGCAAGGGTGAGCGGGAACATGCGGTCATCGACCAGCTGGCGGATCATGTCGATCGACATCGTGCCGCCCCAGTATTTCTCCGGCACTGGGTTGAGCCACACCGCCTGTGGGTAATGCTCGAGCAGGCGGCGCATCCACACGCTGCCCGCCTCATCGTTCCAGCGCTCGACGCTGCCGCCCGGGCGGTCGATCTCGTAGGGGCTCATGCTGGCGTCGCCGACCATCACGACCTTGTAGTTGGGGTCGTAGGTGCGCAGGATGTCCATCGTCGGGATCTGCTCGACATGGCGCCGGCGCGAATCCTTCCACACGCTGTCATAGAGGCAGTTGTGGAAATAGAAATGCACGAGGTTCTTGAACTCGCCGCGCGCCGCCGAGAACAGCTCCTCGCAGACCCGGACATGGTCTTCCATCGACCCTCCGACATCGAGGAAGAGCAGGAGCTTCACGGCGTTGTGCCGCTCCGGCACGAGCTTCAAATCGAGCCAGCCGGCGTTGTTGGCGGTGGATTTGATCGTGTCGGGCAGATCGAGTTCGAGATCGGCGCCTTCGCGCGCGAACTGGCGCAGACGCCGCAGCGCGATCTTGATGTTGCGGGTGCCGAGATCGATCGTGTCGTCGAGATTGCGAAACTCGCGCCGGTCCCAGATTTTGACCGCGCGCCGGTTGCGGCCTTCGTGCTGGCCGATCCGCACCCCCTCCGGGTTGTAGCCGTAGGCGCCAAAGGGCGAGGTGCCGGCAGTGCCGATCCACTTGCTGCCGCCCTGGTGCCGGCCCTTTTGCTCGGCGAGCCGCTGGCGAAGGGTCTCCATCAGCTTTTCCCAACCGCCCATCGCCTCAATCTGCGCTTTCTCTTCTTCGGTCAGGTAGCGCTCGGCGAGCTTGCGGAGCCACTCCTCGGGCAGTTCGGTCATCGGGTCGGTCGGCGTTTCGAGTCCCTTGAAGCACTGCCCGAAGACCCGGTCGAAGCGGTCGAGATAGCGCTCGTCCTTGACCAGGGTGGCGCGCGACAGGAAATAGAATTCGTCGATGTCGAAGGCGGCGACGCCTTCCTTCATCGCCT
Source organism: Allostellaceae bacterium (assembly GCA_035504235.1). GTDB lineage: Bacteria > Pseudomonadota > Alphaproteobacteria > ATCC43930 > CGMCC-115725 > DATARH01. The sequence continues at coordinate 30,639 of DATJSH010000189.1, forward strand.
CCATCAAGGTCAGGTATTCGCGCAGGCTCGTCGGCACCTTTGCCGCCCGCAATTCGAGAAAGAAGGAGGTGAACATTGGCTAGGCGCCCAATGGCCGAAGCGCATGGGTGAGCTCGCCGGTATCGATATCGCCATTCCAGTAACGGGTTAGAGCGTCGGAATTGAGCGTGATCCAGTCGGCCACGTTGCGCTCATCTTCCGGCGAAAGTTGTCCAGCCAGGACTCGCGGCGATGGGCGTACCGCGACCACGGCGGTGTTGTCGATATTCATCTGATTGCCGTGCGTCATGTTGACCTTGATGCGGACGTCGTGACGCGCGTTGCCGCGTGGGCTGACCCACACCGTCATTGGCAGGCCGGTAGTGCGGGGATAGAGATTCGCCATCTCGAACAGCTCGTCGTCTTCTGTTTTATCTCGATTTGTCGGACGCCCGCTGCCTGTTGTCGGAAATCTCATAATTGGAGGCATTAACTCACCCCCTTTCGCGTCGGTTGAGGAACGCCAGCCGCTCGAACAGGTGCACATCCTGTTCGTTCTTCAAGAGCGCGCCGTGCAACGGCGGGATGAGTTTCTTGGGGTCGCGCTGGCGCAACGTATCGACGTCGATATCCTCGACCAGCAACAGCTTCAGCCAGTCGAGCAGCTCCGAGGTCGACGGTTTTTTCTTCAAGCCGGGCACCTCGCGAACATCAAAGAAGATGGTCAGCGCTTCCTGCACCAGCTCCTGTTTCAGCCCCGGGAAATGCACCTCGACGATCTTCTCCATCGTCTCGCGGTCGGGAAAGCGGATGTAGTGGAAGAAGCAGCGCCGCAGGAACGCATCCGGCAGCTCCTTCTCGTTGTTCGAGGTGATCATCACGATCGGCCGCTGCCGGGCGGCGATGGTCTTTTTCAGCTCGTAGACAAAGAATTCCATCCGGTCGAGCTCGAGCAAGAGGTCGTTGGGGAATTCGATGTCGGCCTTGTCGATCTCGTCGATCAGCAGCACGGGCGCGGTGTCGGCCTCGAACGCATCCCACAATTTGCCGGGCCTGATGTAGTTGGCGATGTCGTGCACCCGCTCGTCGCCGAGCTGGCCGTCGCGCAGCCGCGACACCGCGTCGTACTCGTAGAGTCCCTGCATCGCCTTGGTGGTCGACTTGATGTGCCAGGTGATCAGGTCCCGGCCGATCGCCTTGGCGACCTCATGCGCGAGGATGGTCTTGCCGGTTCCCGGCTCGCCCTTGACCAGTAGCGGCCGCTCCAGCGCGATCGCGGCGTTGACGGCGACCCGCAAATCCTGCGTCGCCACATAAGTTTCGGTGCCTTCAAAACGCTGCATGAGCCTTCAATCCGCTGTCGTGTCGCGAAACCACATAGCTTGCGGCAGCGCGACTTACCAGCGCGGCGATCGCCATGCCGCCTACGCGGCAAGGCGTTCAGCTCAAAGGCGGGAAGGTTCCGGGCGCCCGACGGGCTCAGGCGTGCTCGTGCGGCTGTGGCGCGACGGCCGCGGTTGGCGCCGCGGTCGTGGCGGCGGCCGGCGGCGGGGTGACCTGAGCCTGCGCCGGCGGCGGGTTCGCGGCGGGCGGCTCTTCCTCGGCCATGCCGGCCTTGAACGCCTTGATGCCTTTCGCGAAATCGCCCATGACCCGGGGCAGCTTGCCGGCGCCGAACAACACCAGGACAATGGCCAGAACAACCAGCCAATGCACTAAACTCATCGAACCCATCGCACGACCCCGGCAGCCAAAGAGTGTTTTGTATAGCAGATTTCCAGCCGAACCGCGAATCGCGTCCGTTCCGGCGTTGGGCTACGACTTCGTACCCCTTTCCTCTAAAGTCAAGATCAGCGTCGAGGAGTGGTTATTGATGGAGTATGTGCCGCCTGCGGACCCTGCCGTCTGGGACGAGCGCCGTTCCGCCGCGTTTGACGCCGCCGTTCGCCACGCGGCCGAAAGCGAAACGCCTTGGAGTCGTGACCTCGAAGCCGAAATTCCACGCCAGTTCGACGAGGACCCGCCGTGGAATGAGGTGCTCGGTCCGGTGCGGCCGCGTGGGGGGCCGAACGGGCTCATTCTCCGAGCCGGACATATCGTCGCGGAATGGGGCAACACGCGACAGATCGACCAGACCTTCAGCGTCGCCAAGAGCTACCTGTCGATCCTTGCCGGGCTCGCTTTCGACCGCGGGCTCATCCGCGACGTGCACGAGCCGGTTGCCCGCACACCTGGGGTCGATTGGGGCGACGACGACGGCTTTGACGGGCCGCATAACAGCAAGATCACGTGGCATCATCTCTTGCAGCAGACCTCCGAGTGGCAGGGGACGTTGTGGGATAAGCCGGATCAGGTGGACCACAATCGCCGCGTCGGCGGCATGCCGCCGACCGGCATTCGCAAAGGGACCCGGCGCGACCTGCAAGAGCCTGGGGCCTACTGGGAATACAATGATGTCCGCATCAACCGGCTGAGCCTTGCGCTTTTGCGGTTGTGGAAGCGGCCGCTGCCCGAGGTGCTTAGCGAGTTCGTCATGAGCCCGATCGGCGCGTCGACGGACTGGGAATGGCGCGGCTACCGCAATTCGACCGTTTCGGTCGGGGGGCGGGCGGTCGAGTCGGTTGCGGGCGGCTCGCATTGGGGCGGCGGCGTCTTCATTCATGCGCGCGACCAGGCCCGCATCGGTCTGTTGATGCAGCGCGGCGGCGTTTGGGGCGGCAAGCGCATCCTGTCGGAGGACTGGATCGGGCGCAGCGTCGTGCCCTGCCCGCTCTTCCCGATCTACGGTTATCTTTGGTGGCTCAACACCGAGCGCCGACGCTATCCGAGCGCGCCAGCCGGCAGTTATTATGCCTCGGGCGCCGGCGGCAACCTGACCTGGATCGACCCCGATCACGATCTCGTCGCCGTCCTGCGCTGGACCGATCCGGCGGCGATGGACAAGTTCATGGCATTAACCATGGCGGCCATCGGATAAGAGGGGAGCGGATGGCTGCGGGCAATGTCGTGCAGGGTGCGCTGTTCACCGTGATGGTGGTGCGCGGCGTATCGCTGCGCGATGCCGTCTTCGAGCAGGAGCTGTCGCGGCAGATTTCGCGCAGCCCGCGCTTCTTTCAGAACGCACCGGTGGTCCTCGATCTACGCGGCGTCGAGAATATGACCGAGACCGGCGAGTTTGAGACGGTGAAGGCGAAGCTGCACGAGCTGACGCTTATCCTGGTCGGTGTGCAGAACGCGCAGCCGGCGCAGCTCGAAGCGGCGACCGCGGCCGGGCTGGCGAGCTTCGCGCCCAACGCCGCCGGCCAGTCGCGTGCCGCCGCCGCCGCGCCGCCAGCTCCGAAGACCCGCCTGGTGAGCGGGCCGGTGCGATCGGGCACGCAGATCTACGCCCGCGGCAGCGACCTCGTTGTCACCGCCACGGTCAGCCCCGGCGCCGAGCTGGTCGCCGACGGCAACATCCACATTTACGGCACGTTGCGCGGGCGAGCGCTCGCCGGCGCCAGCGGCGACGGCACGGCACGCATCTTCTGCACCCGCCTCGAAGCCGAGCTCGTCAGCATTGCCGGGCGCTATCTCGTCAGCGAGCAGCTGCCGGCGGGCGTACAATCGAACCCGGTGCAGATAGCGCTTGTTGATGACCAGTTGACCATTACGCGAAATTGACGCTCATCATTGCGGTCGAGGGTCTGGCCCCGAACGAGGCGGCCAAGCCTATAATGGAACAAAGCTCGTTAAAGGTGCGCAAGGCCAGAGGGGAGGCCGGGTTGGCGAAGGTGATTGTGGTCACGTCGGGCAAAGGCGGCGTCGGCAAGACGACGACCTCCGCCGCGTTCGCCGCGGGCTTGGCGCTGCGCGGCCACAAGACGGTGGTCATCGATTTCGACGTGGGCCTGCGGAACCTCGACCTGGTGATGGGCTGCGAGCGTCGTGTCGTCTTCGACTTCATCAATGTCATCAATGGCGACGCCAACCTCAACCAGGCCCTCATCAAGGACAAGCGTCACGACAATCTGTTCATCTTTCCGACCTCGCAGACGCGCGACAAGAACGCCCTGAAGCGCGAGGGGGTTGAGCGGATCATGGAAGAGCTGAAACAGCAGTTCGACTACATCATCTGCGACAGTCCGGCCGGTATCGAGCACGGCGCGATCACCGCGCTCTATTTCGCCGACAGCGCGGTCATCGTGACCAACCCGGAAGTCTCCTCGGTGCGCGACAGTGACCGGATCATCGGCATCCTCGCCTCGAAATCGCGCCGCGCCGAGCGCAACGAAGGGGCGGTCGATGTCCATCTGCTATTGACCCGCTACGACCCGGCGCGCGTTTCCAAGGGCGAGATGCTGGCCGTCGACGACGTAAAGGAGATTTTGTCCATTCCGCTCTTGGGCGTGATCCCCGAGTCGGAATCGGTGCTGCGCGCATCGAACACCGGGACCCCCGTGGTGTTTGACGAGGAAAGTCCGGCGGGCCGGGCCTATGTCGACGCGGTGGCGCGCTTCCTCGGCGAGCAGCGTGAGATGCGCTTTGTGACGCCGGAGCGGCGCAGCTTCTTCCGGGCACTCTTTGGTAGGGCTTAGGGCGTGATGGCGTTCTTCCGCGCACTGTTTCAGCCAAAACGAACCAGCGCACAGGTCGCCAAGGAGCGCCTCAAGATCGTGCTGGCGCACGAGCGTGCGAGCAGCCGCGCGCCAGATTTTCTGCCGAACCTGCAAAAGGAGTTGCTCGCGGTCGTCGGCCGTTATGTCGAGATCAGCGATGATGGAATTCGCGTGACCCTCGGCAGTTCCGGCGACACCTCGCTGTTGGAAATCAACATCGAGATCGAGGGCGGCAATCTTAAAAAGAGCGGCCCCTCCGGCCCCGCGCTCAGCCCCGCGGTCTGAGAAGGAGCATCGTCAAGCCGGTTGTCGTTTGCGTCCGCAAAGAGGGACGCAAACGATGCGCATCGAGCGGGCAAAATCGACGACCATTTGCGCATCGGCCACGACGACATCATGCAGGCATCGCCGATCGACACCTATGCCAACTACGTCCTGAAGGATTATCCGTGCGACTACCGGTCGTCCCCGCCGGACACGACCGCCGCCAACTCCTGCCGAACGACGCTGTCCGTTTCACCGGCGAGCCGATGCCGTGCTTCGGCGAGAGCCGGCTCGGCGGCGATCCGGGCATAGGCCCAGACCGCGCTCGCCCTGACCAGCGGCGACGCGTCGTCAAGACAATCTCGCGCGGCTTGGGCCAGCGCCGGATCGCCGCTGTTGCCGATCGCGATCAGCACGTTGCGTAGGAAGCGATCGCGGCCGATGCGCTTGATGGACGTGCCGGCGAACATCCGGCGGAACGCTGCGTCGTCGAGCCGGGCGAGTTCGCCGAGGCGCGGCGCCGTCAGCTCCGCGCGCGGCAGAAAGTCCGGCTCGGCCGTGATCTGGGCGTATTTGTTCCACGGGCAGACCGCGAGGCAATCGTCGCAGCCGTAGATGCGGTTGCCGATGAGCGGCCGCAGTTCGGGGTCGATCATCCCCTTGTGCTCGATGGTCAGATACGAGATGCAGCGCCGCGCATCGAGTTTGTAGGGCGCCGGAAACGCCCTCGTCGGGCAGGCGTCGAGGCAGTTGCGGCAGGTGCCGCAGTGGTCGCTTTCAGGCGCATCGGGTTCGAGCGCCAAGCTCAGATAGATTTCGCCGAGAAACAGCCACGAACCGAAATCGCGCGACACCAGGTTGGTATGCTTGCCCTGCCAGCCGATGCCGGCCTGCTGCGCCAGCGGCTTTTCCATGACAGGGGCGGTGTCGACAAAGACCTTGAGCTCCCCCGGCCAGCGCTCGGCGATCCGGCGCGCCAGCGCCTTCAGCCGCTTTTTGACCGTGTCGTGATAATCGCGGCCGCGCGCATAGACCGAGACAATGCCGACATCGCCGCCCGCGTCGCTGTCTTCGTTCCCGTAATTCATTCCGAGCACGACGACGGTGCGCGCCTCGTGCCACAGCGCTTGCGGATCGCCGCGCCGCTCGGCATGCGCCGTCATCCACCCCATCTCGCCGTGATAGCCGCGGCTGAGAAACTCGGCGAGGTCCGCACGCGCGCTATCCGCAAGATGCGCGGCGGCAAAGCCGACCGCATCAAAGCCGCGCGCCAGCGCTTCCGCGCGGATCGCTTCGCGGATGTCGGCGCTCATCCGCGCCCGCGATAGGGCGCGACCCCGGCATCGGGCAGATAGAGGCCCTCGGGCGGCTCGGCCGTCTGGTAGAACACGTCGATCGGGATGCCCCCCCGCGGATACCAGTAACCGCCGATGCGCAGCCATTTGGGCGCGCCGGCGGCGATCAGCCGGCTGGCGATCGTCAAGGTGCAGTCCTCGTGAAACGCGCCGTGAGTACGGAACGAGCCGAGGAACAATTTCAAAGACTTGCTTTCGATCAATGAATCCTGCGGCACATAATCGATGACGATATGCGCGAAGTCGGGCTGGCCGGTCAGCGGACACAGCGTGGTGAACTCCGGGCAGGTGAAGCGCACTGCGTAAAGCACGCCCGGATGCGGGTTTGCCACACATTCGAGCTTGGCCTTGTCGGGCGAGGCGGGCAGTCGGGTGCGCCGCCCGAGTTGGGTCAGTCCCGCTGGCCGCTGTGCCCGGCTCATCTCGGATGTCTCATTGGGGCGTCTCGAATTCGGCGAGCCTGCCCGCCATGATCGCCTCCCGCATCGCCGCCATCAGATCGGCGTAATAGGTCAGATTGTGGGCGGTTAACAGCATCGCCGCAAGGATTTCGCCCGCTTTCACAAGATGATGCAGGTAGGCGCGGCTGAACCCGGTGCAAGCCGGGCAGCGGCATTCCGGGTCGAGCGGGGCCGGGTCGTCGGCATGCCTCGCGTTGCGCAGGTTCAGAGTCCCATCCCGCGTAAACGCCTGTGCGGTGCGCCCGGAACGCGTCGGCAGCACGCAATCGAACATGTCGACGCCGCGCTTGACCCCGCCGACCAGGTCGCCGGGCTTGCCGACCCCCATCAGATAGCGCGGCCGGTCAGCGGGGAGAAATGGCACCGTCGCCTCGGTCATCGCGAAGGTCGTCGCTTGGCCTTCGCCGATCGCCAGCCCGCCGATCGCGTAGCCGTCAAAGCCGATCTTGACGAGGCGCCTCGCCGAGCGCTCCCGCAGGTCGGCATGGGCCCCGCCCTGGACGATGCCGAAGATGCCGTGGCCGTCGCGCTCGATAAAGGTGCGCCGGGAGCGCTCGGCCCAGCGCATTGACAGCTCCATCGACGCCTCGACCGCCGAACGCTCGGCGGGGAACGGCGTGCACTCGTCGAACGACATGGTGATGTCGCTGCCGAGCAGGCGCTGGATCTCGATCGAGCGCTCGGGTGTCAGCACATGCCGGCTGCCATCGATATGCGAGCGGAACGCGACGCCGTCCTCGCTGATCGTGCGCAGCGCCGCGAGCGACATGACTTGAAACCCGCCGCTGTCGGTCAGGATCGCGTGCGGCCAGTTCATGATTTTGTGCAGGCCGCCGAGCGCGGCGACACGCTCCGCGCCCGGTCGCAGCATTAGGTGGTAGGTGTTGCCGAGAATGAGCCGCGCGCCGCTCGCGGCGACCCCGTCCGGGGTCATCGCCTTGACCGTCCCGGCGGTGCCAATCGGCATAAAGCACGGTGTCGCGATCGTGCCGTGCGCGGTGGCGAGACGTCCGGCGCGCGCCGCGCCATCGCGGGTGATGATCTCGAAGCCGATGCTCACAGGTGCGGCTCGATCAGGCAGGCGTCGCCGTAGGAAAAGAACCGATAGCGCTCGGCGATCGCGTGCGCATAGGCCGCCTTCATCCGGTCGAGCCCCGCCAGCGCAGCCACCAGCATGAACAAGGTCGAACGCGGCAAATGAAAATTGGTCAGCAGCAGGTCGACCGCCCTGAAGCGGTAGCCGGGCAAAATGAAGAGCCGCGTCTCGCCCGAAAACCCCCACACTTCGCCGCTGTCGGCCGCGGCGCTTTCGAGCAGGCGCAGGCTTGTGGTGCCGATCGCGACGACGCGCCCGCCGCGCGCCCTCGCGGCGCGGATGCGCTCCGCGACCTCCGTTGTGATGACACCCCATTCGCCGTGCATATGATGCGCGCGCGGGTCGTCGGTCTTGACCGAGAGGAACGTCCCCGGCCCGACATGCAGGGTAAGCGTCGCCCAGTCGACGCCGCGCGCGGTGATGCGCTCGACCAGCGCGGGAGTGAAATGCAGCCCCGCCGTCGGCGCCGCGACGGCGCCGGGCGCGCGCGCGAACATCGTCTGGTAATGCGCCGCGTCGGCCGGGTCGCCGCCTTTCGGGCGCTTGATGTAGGGTGGCAGCGGCATCGCGCCGTGCCGGGCGAGCGCGGCGACGAACGCCTCGCCTTCGAGCGCGAAGCGCAGCACGACCGGTCCGTCCGGCTCCTTGGCGACGATTTCGGCGGCGAAGTCTTCGGCGAAGATGATGCGGTCGCCGGGATGCAGCCGGCGCGCGCCCTTGGCGTAGGCCTGCCAGCATCCGCCGCCAAGATCATGGGCGAGGGTGATCGAGACCGTCGCCTGACCGCGCCTGCCGACAAGCCGCGCCGGGATCACCTTGGTGTCGTTGCATACAACGATGTCGCCGGGCCGCAGCAGCTCGGGCAGGTCGCCGACATGTCGGTCGGCGAAGTCGCCCGCCGCCGGGATCGCCAAGAGCCGCGAGCTGTCGCGCGGCTCGGCAGGCTTGTCGGCGATCAGCTCGCGCGGCAGATCGAAATCGAAATCGTCGAGGTGCATCTGCGCATCTATAGCCGAATTGCCATTTCCGCTGGAAACAGCGAACAATCGAACCGAGCAAGTGAACAGGAGATGGCCCCGATGGCCGCACCCGCAGCGCGGATGAGCGAACCTTCAAAAGCGCCCGGCCCGATGACCGGCGAGCGCTATGTCGCCAGCCTTAAAGATGGCCGCGAGGTGTGGATAGACGGGCGTCGCGTTGACGACGTGACCACCCACCCGGCCTTCAAGGACATGATCGGCGCGCTGGCGCGGGTCTACGATCTGCAGAACTCGCCGCAATACCGCGACGAGATGACCTGCGCCGATCCCGCGAGCGGCAACCGCATCTCGGTGTCGTGGCTGTTTCCGCGCTCGGCCGAGGATTTGAAGAAAAAGCGCCGCAACAGCGAACTCTGGAACGAGCTGACCTGGGGCCAGCTCGGCCGCAGCCCGGACATCCTCGCGCCCTACATCCTTTCGGCGCTGCACCTCAAGGAGGACTACAGCGCGGTCAAGCACCCGAAATGCGATTTCGGCGAGAACCTGCAGAAATATTACGAATATTGCCGCGACAACGATCTCTTCCTGACGCACGCGCTCGGTGACCCGCAGGTCGACCGCTCGCAGCAGACCCAGAACGAGCAGCGTAAGGTCGCCGAGGACACTGAGGTCGTGCTCCACGTCGTCGAGGAGACGAACGAGGGTGTCGTGATCAGCGGCGGCAAGCAGCTTTCGACCGCCGCGCCGCACAGCCACGAGGTGTATGTTTCGCTGTCGGCGACCTTTGCTCAGCGCAACGACCCGAAATGCGTGCTCGCCTTCGCCATCCCCAACGACACGCCGGGCCTCAAAATCCTCGCGCGCGAGCCGGTGTCGCGCTGGTTCGGCTCGTGGGGGCACCCGCTGCAGATGCTCGACGAGCAGGACTGCATGCTGTTCTTCGACCGCGTGCTGGTGCCGTGGGACCGGCTCTTCATGCTCCACGACCCGACGCCGATGCTGAAGACGCTCGGTGCGGCGGGGCACAGCGTGCCGTTCAACTTCCTCGGCTGGTCGAATTTGTGCCGGGTCGAGGTGCGCATGAAGCTGATCCTCGCGGTGGCGACGATGGTTGCCGAGGCGATCGGCGTCATCGAGTTCCGCGAGGTCGCCTCGAAGCTTGGCGAGATGGCGACCTATTGCGAAATCTGGCGGCACGCGATGGAGGGCATCGAGCACGAGGCGCGGCCGACCCCGACCGGGCAATGGACGCTCGGCCCCGGCCGCGCGATGCACATCTGGTTCGCCCAGGTCTCGGGCCGCATGGTCGAGCTGCTGCGCGAGATTTGCGCCTCGGGGATCATCATGCAACCGAGCGAGAACGACCTCGCCAGTCCGGACATCCGCCCCTATCTCGACAAATACATGAAAGGCAAGGGCGTCGGCGTCGAATACAAGGCGCGCCTGTTCCGCCTGGCGCACGACCTCGCCGCTTCGTCCTACGGATTGCGCCAGGACATCTACGAGTACTGGCATGGCGGCGACCCGGCCCGCAACCGTATCAACCTCTTACGTACCTTCGACCAGCGCGCGATGACGGCGCGCATCAAGGAAATGTTATCGCAACCCTTGCCGCACGGCGAAGCGCCGTAATCGGATAGGAGAAGGCAGGCGGCTCGCTTCTTGCTATCCTCCCCAAAAAGCAGCAGGGGAGGTTTGATATGGCTCAGAGGTTTACCCGCCGCGATTTCGGCAAGACGGCCGCCGCCGCGGCTGTGGCGACCGCGCTTCCACGCTTTTCGGCGCGCGCGGCCGACGACAAGAAGACGCTGCGCTTTATCGCCCAGTCCGATCTGCGCGTGCTCGACCCGATCTGGACGACCGCCTACATCTCGCGCAATCACGGCTACTGCGTTTACGACACGCTGTTCGCCATCGATGAGGAATTCGCGCCGCATCCGCAGATGGTCGGCGATTTCGACATTTCGGCCGACAAGCTCTCCTATCACTTCACGTTGCGGGACGGGCTTGGCTTTCACGACGGCAGCCCGGTCCGGGGCGCCGATTGCGTCGCCTCGCTGAAGCGCTGGATGGCGCGCGACAGCCATGGCCAGTCGTTGGCGCTGGTGCTCGACGAGATGAAGCCCGACGGCGACAAGAGCTTCTCGATCAAGTTGAAGGAACCGTTCACCCTGCTGATCGACGCCCTCGCCAAGGTATCGAGCCTCGCGCCGTTTATCATGCCGGAGCGTCTCGCCAACACCGATCCGTTCACCCAGATCACCGAGGCGATCGGTTCTGGTCCGCTCAAGTTCGTCAAGGAGGAGTTCCAGCCCGGCCACATCGTCGTCTACGTCAAGAATACGGACTACGTGCCGCGCAAGGAGCCGCCGAGCTGGGCCTCGGGCGGCAAGGTGGTCAAAGTCGACCGCGTCGAGTGGCTCTACATCCCCGATGCGACGACCAAGGTCGCGACACTGAACGCCGGCGAGGCCGATTGGTGGGAAAACCCGCCGATCGAGATTCTTCCGGCTCTGACCGCCAATCCTGACATCGTGGTCCAACGCGCTGACGCGCTGCCCAGCCCGATCATGGTCAAGTTCAACTGGCTGCAGCCGCCGTTCAACAACATCAAGATGCGCCAAGCGGTGCTGGCGGTCGCCGACCAGGCCGACTATCTGACCGCGCTCGCCGGTGACAAGGCGAACTGGGAACTTTGCCCCTCATTCTTCCCGTGCGGCACCCCGATGGCCAATACCGCCGGGTCCGAGGCGCTGACCGGCCCGCGCGATTACGACAAGGCCAAGAAGCTCGTTGCCGAGGCCGGCTACAATGGTGAAAAGATCGTCATCCTCGATGCGGTCGACCAGCCGGTCGCGCATAGCCAGGCGCTCGTGGTGGCCGACGAGCTGAAAAAACTCGGGCTCAACATCGAAGTGCAGTCGATGGACTGGGGCACGCTGGTCACGCGGCGCGCGATCAAGGCCCCGCTCGACCAGGGCGGCTGGAACATCTTCGCGACCGGCTGGGTCGGCGCCGACCTCCTTGATCCCGCTGGCAATCCGACGCTGCGCACCAACGGCGACAAGGGCCATTTCGGTTGGCCCTCCGACGACAAGATCGAGGCGCTGCGCGTGCAATGGATGAAGGCGACCACCGCCGACGATCGCAAGAAGCTCGCCGAACAGATCCAGGCGCGGGCCTTCGAGATCGTGCCCTACATCCCGACCGGGCAATGGTTTCCCAAGACCGCGTTCCGCAAGAACGTGAAGGGCGTCATCACGGCGCCCGCGTTCCTGATGTGGAATGTCGAGAAGGTGTGAACCTGGTTATTTCTCCAGCAGCTTCGCGCCCGGCGGGGTCGGCACCTCGAAGACGTTGAGCGTCACCGAGACGAAGGAGTAGTAGCCGATGAGCCCGGCGAGATCGATGACGCCCTTCTTGCCCCAACGCTTCTCGGCCCGCGCGTAAACGTCGTCGCTAACCCGGTGGTTCTCATAGTACGAATGCGCGAATTCATAGACGAGCCGGTCGTCGGGATCGTCGAAGTGCGGGTTCGTGCGCTCGGCGATCGCGTCGATCTGGTCTTGGGTGAGGCCCGCGTTGAGGCCGAGCCGCACATGCGCCGCCCACTCGAACTGCGCGGTCCAATAGCGCGCCGTGACGAGGATCGCGATCTCGGTCTGCTTTGGCGTGTAGGGCGTACCGAAACGAACATGCGCGCCCAGGCGATGAGCAAAATCGGCAAGCCCCGGGCTGTCCAGCCAGACATGCACCGGCGGCGGCACCGCGCCGCGCGGCCCGGCCTTGCAGTCGTCCCAGATGCGGCGCTGCTCGGGGTTCAGCTTGGTTTCGTCTTGCTGTTGATAGCGCGGCATCGGGCGTCTCCGGTATTGGCCAAAGGGTTATTGGCAGGTTGTCGGTGCGATCTTACTGTGCCTGCCAACGATCGGAAGAGGTTGAAGGATGGAGCGTCGCAAGCTTGGCGATCTCGAGGTGAGCGCGGTCGGTCTCGGCTGCGCAACGATGACCCCGTTTTACGACGACCCCGATCGATCGGCGGGCATCGCGACGATCCGCCGGGCGCGCGAGCTCGGGATCGATTTCCTCGACAGCTCCGACGCGTACGGCGCCGGCCGCAACGAGGTGCTGATCGCCGAGGCGGTCGCCGGGCACCGCGACGACTACGTGATCGCGAGCAAGTTCGGCAATATCGGGCTGCAAGGCGGCCCGAAGCTCGCCGACGGCCGGCCCGAATATCTGAAGGAATGCTGCGACAAGAGCCTCGCGCGGCTCAAAACCGATATGATCGACCTTTATTACATCCACCGGGTCGATGCCGACGTGCCGATCGAGGACACGATCGGCGCGATGGCCGAGTTGGTGCAGGCCGGCAAGGTCAGGCATCTCGGCATCTGCGAGGCCGGTGCTCAGACGATCCGGCGCGCGCACGCGGTGCATCCGATCGCCGCGGTGCAGATCGAATATTCGCTGTGGAGCCGCGATGTCGAGGCGGAAATCCTGCCGCTTTGCCGCGAGCTCGGCATCGGCTTTGTGCCTTACAGCCCGCTCGGCCGCGGCTTTCTGACCGGAACGGTGACGAACCCCGACAATCTGCGCGAAGGCGACGCACGTCGCCGCATGCTGCGCTTCCAGGGCGCCAATCTGCGGCACAATCTGACCTTGGTCGAGGAGCTGAAAGCGCATGCCGCCTCGCTCGACTGCACGCCGGCGCAGCTCTGTCTCGCCTGGGTCCTGTCGCGCGGCGACTTCATCGTGCCGATCCCGGGGACCAGCCACGTGCAATATTTGGAGCAGAACGCCGCCGCGGCGGGCATCCAGCTCAACGCCGACACCGAAGATGCGCTCGGCCACCTCTTCGCGCCGGGCGCGGCGGCGGGACCGCGCTATCCCGAAGCCTATCTGGCGCGCATCGGCATTTAGTGGGCTTGCGGCGGACCGCCGCATCGGTTCATCATCCTGGCAGCAAAATTGCGTGCGGCATCGATAACCACGCGGCGACAACCATCCCGGACAGGAGGCTTCCTGATGGCGACGAGGGCTCCGTACTTAAAGGCGCGGTACAGCGGCTATCATCACCGCGACGTTCCGCGCGAAGACGCCGAATTGACCCATGTCGGCCCGGACACGCCGTGCGGCGAGTACATGCGCCGCTTCTGGCAGCCGGTCTGCTATTCCGACGATCTGAAGGACCTGCCGCTGCGGCTGCGCATCCTCGGCGAAGACCTTGTCGCCTTCCGCGACGGCACCGGCGAGGCCGGGCTCCTCGAATTGCACTGCCCGCATCGCGGCACCTCGCTCGAATTCGGCCTTGTCGGCGAAAAGGGCATTCGCTGCTGTTATCACGGCTGGCTCTTCGGCTGCGACGGCACGATCCTCGAAACCCCGGGCGAACCGGCCGACAGCACCTTGAAGGACAAGCTGTTTCACGGCGCCTATCCGGTGAAGGAGGCGTTCGGGCTGGTCTTCGCCTACATGGGCCCGCCCGAGGAAATGCCGGCTTTCCCGATCTACGACAGCCTGGTGCGGCCCGGCTACCGCATCATCCCCGGCCAGAAATACATCTACCCGTGCAATTATTTGCAAATCCTCGAAAACACGATGGACGCAATTCACACCGCGTTCCTGCACACCATCGTCAGCGGCGCGGTGTTTACCGACGAGTTCGGCGTCCTGCCGGAATTGGAATTCGCTGAGACCCCGGTGGGGATCATCTACATCGCGACCCGCCGGGTCGGCGACAACATCTGGTCCCGCTCGGTCGAGAACGTGCTGCCCAATCTTCAGCAGGTCGCGCCGGTCTGGGAAACCGGGCAGCGGGAGATTTCGTTCAGCGGTCCGATGATGAGCCGCTGGGTGGTGCCGATCGACGACGACAGCTCGATGTACATCGAGCTGCGCCATGTCAGCGAGACCGAAGGCATCGAAACTCCCGCCTGGTGGGCCGACCGGTCGCAGATGCTCGCCGGTCAGATGCCGCCCGACACCTACGAGGAAGCCCAGCGCCGGCCACAGGATTTCGAGGCGCAGGTGTCGCAGCGGCCGATCGCGGTGCATGGCATGGAGCATCTCGGCACTACCGACCGCGGCATCACCATGCTGCGCAACCAGATCCGTAAGGGCATCAAGGCGGTCAAGGCCGGACAGGAACCGGTCGGGTTGTTCAGCGCCGACGCCGGGATCATCCCAACTTATTGCAACAACACCGTCGTGCGCATTCCCCCGGCCAAGACGCCCGAAGCCGACAAGAAGTTGATGCGGGAAACGGGACGGCGGCTGGCGCGCGGCTATATCGAGGCGCCGCCGCTCCTCGCCGCCGCCGAATAGCGTCCTTGCGATTTCCCTCTCCCCCATGGGGGAGAGGGTGCCCGAGGCAAAGCCCAGGGCGGGTGAGGCGGGAATGCTCTAACGCCTGTGGAATCCCCCACCTCACCTAACCTCTCCGCCCCCAAGGGCGGAGAGGGATGTTTTTCGCTGGCTCCGCTTGCGACTTGTAAAAGCGACAGCCATCATCCCGCCCTAAGCAGAGACGAGGGCGAGGGATGAAGTTCGGATTGTTTGGCGGCGCGCGCACCGATCCCGGCGAGCAGGCGAGCGACAGCCGCATCTACACCGACTACATCGACTATATCTGCGAGGCCGAGCAGCTCGGCTTTCACAGCGTCTTTCTCGTCGAGCACCATTTCACCGGGTTCGGCCAGGTCTCGGCGACGATCAACTTCCTGACCTACCTCGCCGCCAAGACCTCGACCTTGCGGCTCGGCACCGCGGTGCTGGTGCTGCCCTGGCACAACCCGGCGCTGCTCGCCGAGCAGGCGGCGACGCTCGACCTCTTGTCCAATGGCCGCTTCGATTTCGGTATCGGCAAGGGCTATCGCTGGGGCGAGTTTCACGGCTTCTGTATCCCGATGCAGGAAGCTGAGGAACGCTATCAGGAAACCGTCGCGTTCCTGCGCAAGGCCTGGACTAGCCAGGGCCGTTTCTCGCATCACGGCAAATACTGGCATTACGACGATGTCGTGATCGAACCGGCGCCGGCGCAAAAGCCGCATCCGCCGTTCTGGGTCGGCGCCGCCAGCCCCACCTCGATCCGCTACGCCGCGGCGCAAGGCTACAATTTGCTGCTCGGCCAGGGCGGCGGGCCGGAGACCGTCGCCGAGGGCGTTTCGATCTATCGTCGCGCCATCGAAGAACAGGGCCGCGTATTCAACCCGTCGACCGTCGGCCTCACGCGCGCGCTGCACATCGCGATGAACGATCACGAGCGCGAGGCGGCGCTAGAGCTGCGCGCCAAGTTCATGGCGCAGGTCGAGCAATTGTCGCTGTCGCCGACCGGGGAGTCTCCGACCCTCGGCCGGCCGCGCAAAGCCTTGACCCAGGCCGAGAGACATGCGCTCACCGAGCGCGACGCGCTGATCGGCAAACCCGACGAGATCATCCGCCGTATCGAGCGACTGCGGGAAGGTGGTGTCGAATACATCATGGTGATCGACTTCACCGCCTCGCTCGACCACCTCCGTCTGTTCGCCCGCGAGGTGATGCCGGCTTTCGACTAGCTATTGCGGCGCCGGATTGAGCGCCGCCGCCAGCAAGTGCCCCAGCCAGACCGCGAGCAGGCACAGCGTGACGGAGATCAGCACATTGGCGCCCGCCTGGCCCCAGCGATTGTCGCGCATCAGGTCGAGCGTCTGCAGGCTGAATGCCGAGAAGGTCGTGAAGCCGCCGCAAATCCCCACCATGACAAAGGCGCGCGCGTCGAACGAGACGACGAACCGCCCGCCCGGACCGGTGAAGGTGGCAAAAAACCCGATCACGAAGGATCCGACGATGTTGATGAGGATCGTTCCCCACGGCATTTGCGGCCCATAGGGGAATTGCGGCCCGAGCACCTCCGCAACGGAGGCGGCTATCCAGAACCGCGCCATGCTGCCGAGTGCGCCGCCGATCGCGACCCAGAGATAGGTGCCGAGCATTACGCGCTACCCCCAGACATCAGCCCAAAGAACCCGCTCGGCGGTAGGTTTCGGGCACACTCCCACCGCCAATCCGGTAGGAGTCATCAGCCCTAGGGGATATTGACCAGGGCGGTTTCGGGGAACTCCATCCCCATCGACGACAAAATGCAATCTACCGGCTAACGCGTCAATCCGTGCGTCCTTTGAGACTTGCCCGGGCTCGTCATTCCGGGGCGCTGCGTAGCAGCGAACCCGGAACTCATGAACACGGACACCGCCAACTCAGCATTGGCCGGTGTTCATAGGTTCCCGCTTTCGCGGGAATGACAATTAAAGCTCACCGACATCTGCGTAGTTCAAATATCCGCATAGACATGCGTCTCGGCCTTGGCGCCGGGATGCGTCACCGCGCCTTTTTCCGCGTCGCCGACGGTTTGCGCGTATTTCCACAGCGTGCCGGCGTTGTAGTCGGTGCGGCGCGGCGTCCAGGCGATCTTGCGCGCCGCCAGCTCGGCATCGCTGAGCTGCACGTCGATCGTGCCCTTGACCGCGTCGATCGTGATCGTGTCGCCGTCCTTCAACAGGCCGATCGGCCCGCCGACCGCGGCCTCGGGCCCGACATGGCCGATGCAGAACCCGTGGCTCGCGCCCGAGAAGCGGCCGTCGGTGATGAGCGCGACCTTTTCGCCCATGCCTTGGCCGACCAGCGCGCCCGTGGTCTGCAGCATCTCGCGCATCCCGGGGCCGCCTTTCGGCCCCTCATAACGGATGATGATGACGTCGCCTTCCTTGTAGGTACGGCCCTGCACCGCCTTAAACGCGTCCTCCTCGCAATCGAAGCAGCGGGCGGGGCCGGTGAATTGCAGCCGCTCCATGCCAGCGACCTTCACGATCGCGCCCTGCGGCGCGAGGTTGCCCTTCAGGACGACGACGCCACCCGTCCGCGAGAACGGGTTCGAGGCCGGGCGCACCACGTTCTGGCCGGTCGGGAATTTCACATCCTTCAAATTCTCGGCGATTGTCTTGCCGGTGACGGTGATGCAGTCGCCGTGCAGATAGCCGCCGTCGAGCAGCGCCTTCATCAGCACCGGCACGCCGCCGACGTCGTAAAGGTCCTTCATCACATATTCGCCGCCCGGCTTCAGATTGCCGATATACGGCGTGCGCGTGTAGATCTTGCCGACCTCGTGCAGGTCGAAATCGATCCCGGCCTCGTTGGCGATCGCCGGGAGGTGCAGCCCGGAATTGGTCGAGCCTCCCGCCGCGGCGACGACCGCCGCGGCATTTTCCAGTGACTTCCGGGTGACGATGTCGCGCGGCCGCAGATTGAGCCGGATCAGCTCGATGACCTGCTGGCCCGATGCTTCGGCGTAGGCATCGCGCGAGTCGTAGGGCGCCGGGGCGCCCGCCGAGCCGGGGAGGGCGAGCCCGATCGCTTCCGACACCGCGGCCATCGTGTTCGCCGTGAACATGCCGCCGCACGATCCCGATGAGGGGCAAGCGACGCATTCCAGCTCGTGCAATTCCTCATCGGTCGCCGCCTTGACGCTGTGCTTGCCAACCCACTCGTAGACGTCGCCGATCGTCACGTCATGGCCCTGGAACCGGCCCGGCATGATCGAGCCGCCATACATAAAGACGCTCGGCACGTTGAGCCGGACCATCGCCATCATCATGCCCGGCAGCGACTTGTCGCAGCCGGCAAGGCCGACGAGCGCGTCGTAGCAATGGCCGCGCATCGTCAGCTCGACCGAGTCGGCAATGATTTCGCGGCTGATCAGCGACGATTTCATCCCCGCATGGCCCATCGCGATGCCATCGGTGACGGTGATCGTGGTGAACTCGCGCGGCGTGCCGTGCGCCGCGGCGACGCCCTTCTTCGCCGCTTGGGCCTGGCGGGCGAGGGCGATGTTGCACGGCGCCGCCTCGTTCCACGTCGTCGCCACGCCGACCAGCGGCTGGTCCTCGATCTGTTCGCGCGTCAGGCCCATCGAATAGAGGAAGGCGCGGTGCGGCGCGCGCTCGGGCCCGACCGTGACGTACCGGCTCGGCAGGCGCGACTTATCGAAGACGGGGGAGCGGATATCGTCGGGCATGGCCGATCTCCTTTGACGCGGCAATTGACGCGAGCAGTTGACGTAGGTCGGGGCAACCTAATTGCCGCTCCTCGCGCAATCAACCGCGCTAACTCCTTGGCGCAACCCGCTCAGGGTTTGCGCAATCGCCGCTGACGGCGCAATCTCGGGGGTACAGCGATAAGCGGGAGGGCGCGAGGATGGCGACCGTCTTGGACAAGACAGCGGTGCGGGTGCGGCCAACCGGCGCGGCTTTGGCCGCCGATATCGACGGCGTCGATCTTGCCGGCGCCTTATCGCCGGAGACCATGGCAACGATCAAGCAGGCCTGGGGCGACAATCTCGTGCTGCGCTTCCGCGGCCAATCGCTGGGCGATGACGATCTGATGCGCTTCAGCCGACAATTCGGCGAGCTCGACTGGGCGCCGGTCGCGGCGACCAACGATGCCCCCGAAGGCAAGGAATACGTGATGGTCGTCTCCAACGTCGTCGAGAACGGCCAGGCGATCGGCCAGCTCGGCTCCTATGAGGCGCTGTGGCATACCGACATGTCGTACATCCCCGAGCCGCCGATGGCCTCGGCGCTTTACGCGCTCGAGGCGCCGCCGTCAGGCGGCGACACCGGTTTCTGCAACATGTACCTGGCGCTCGAGACGCTGCCGGCGGATCTGCGTCGCGCCATCGACGGCAAGACCTGCATCCACGACGCCAGCCGCAACAGCGCCGGCGAGTTGCGCCGCGGCTATGTCGACGCGCCCGATGCGACGCAAACCGTCGGTGCGGCGCACCCCATCGTCCGTACTCATCCGGAGACCGGCCGCAAGGCGCTTTTCCTCGGCCGGCGGCGCAATGCCTATGTCGCCGGCCTGTCGCTCGCGGACAGCGAAGCGCTGCTCGATGCGCTCTGGGCGCATGCGACAAAACACGAATTCGCCTGGTATCAGCAGTGGCGTGCGGGCGATCTAATCCTGTGGGACAATCGCTGCGTGATGCATCGGCGCGACGCATTTGACCCGGCCACGCGGCGGGTCATGCACCGCACGCAGATAAAGGGCGACCGACCCTATTGAGCGTCCCTGTCGGAGTCGCTGACGAGGTTAGCACCGCGCCGCTCGTGGATGAGATGGACGACGCAGGCCCATAGGTCGCGGGCAGCAAAATCACCGCGGTCGATCATCCGATTAAGGTAGGCGGCCGCCTCGCGCGCAGCGTCGGCGCCATGACGGGCGATCATGCCGAGCGCCACGCGCTCAGCGGTGTCCGCTACGGCCGGGGCACAGCGAAACGACCGGCCGGAGCTGCGGGGGAAGCTGGTCGCGGCCGAGCGCCGCATGTCGTCATCGATGGGGGCGTGGTTCACGGGGGGACTCCCGATCGTTGCCGGTGCGGGGCCCCAGTTAACCATCGGAACACCCGCTGGTTGGCATAACTTACGTCAAGATGACGTGTGTCGTAAATAGACTTTTGAGAAAAATTGCTTTGTAACCAATCAGTTACAATTTCAATTAAATTGGCCCACGGTTGTCGACCGCCCCTGTGAAGAGCTCTGCGACCCCTTTACGCTTGCACGCCTGCGGCGAAGCCTGCACAACGGCGCCGCTCCGAGAACCGTTGCGGGAGAGAGGCGAATGCGGCGATGGCTTCCGTTATTGCTGGTTCTTGCGGCGTGTTCCTCGGGATCATCGTCGGACACGTCGAAGCTGACGCTGCGCAATATGCAGTGGGACCATGTCAACGTGCAGGTGGTGATCACCAAGGGTTCGGAGTGCGACGAGCACAGCCCTGATTTCGCCGGCTCGCAGAACTTCGTGCTCCAAAAGGATCAGACCAAGACGATAACCGCGCCACCCGAGACCAGCATCTGCTGGCGGCATGACCGCTATCCGAGCAACCCCCATCCGGGCGAGTGGTCCGGCTGGAGCCGGGCCATCATGTTTCCGGGCAGCGACACCACGACCGACCTCTAATGTGCCGAGCCCGAAATCGTGTGAGCGTCAAATCCACCACACTTGGCGCTATTCGCCCGCCGCCGTTGCCGGTGCGCGCTCGCCGAATGACGCATCGATTTCCTCGATCGAGCGGCCCCGGGTCTCGATGCCGATGATCAGGAAAGCGAGCGCGGCCAGCGCCGCCCAAAACGCGAGGAAATACATGGCGGGCACAAGCGCGCCGACGCTTGCAGCGGGCTTGAGAACGTTGCCGCCGCCGACGATCAGCGCCAAGCCGAGCGGGCTGATGATCTTGCCCAGGTTGCCGACGCCGTAGCCGAGCCCCATGCCGCTGGCCCGCAGCCCGGCCGGCCAGACTTCGGCCATATAGGGCGCGATGATCGCATACGACCCGCCGCCGAAAAACGAGTGACCGACCAGCATCAGCCAGAACACGGAGACCGACCCGATCATGAGCTGGCCAAGATAGCCGGCCGCGATCAGCGTCGTCACCGCGCCGAGACAGGCGAAGATGCCCGATGCGCGCCGTCCCATGAGGTCGGCGAGCCAGGCGCAGCTGACCCGGCCGACAAACGCGCTCAAGCCTACCCAGATCATCAGGAACGACGCCTGCT
Organism: Allostellaceae bacterium; assembly: GCA_035504235.1. Lineage (GTDB taxonomy): Bacteria > Pseudomonadota > Alphaproteobacteria > ATCC43930 > CGMCC-115725 > DATARH01. The sequence continues at coordinate 51,965 of DATJSH010000189.1, forward strand.
CGGGCGTCGTGTGCAGCAGCAGAAGCAGCAGTGTCGGCGCCCACAGCGCCAGTCCGACGCCACTCGTCTGCGACAATCCGGTCAGGCAGACCAGCGCTACGCTGCGCGGATATTTGAAGAGCTCGCGCCAAGGCGTGTGCTCGAACTCGGGCAGCGAATCCGGAAGATCGATTGTCGCGGGGTCGGCTTGCAGCGCCCAGGCGATCGAATGGCGAGCCTCCTCGCGGCGCCCCCGGAGGATGAGCCAGCGCGGCGACTCGGGGACCCAGGCGCGGATCAGCAGCGTAAAAAAGGCAGGGAGCAGCCCGACGAGGAACAAGCCGCGCCAGCCGATGACCGGCCCCAAATACGCGCCGCACGCCGCGCCCAGTGCGCCGCCGATCGATATCGTCGAGGTCACCAGTCCACCGATAAACCCGCGCTTCGACGACGGCACGAATTCCTGCACCAGCGGCAGGTCAACCACATTGAGTCCGGCGACGCCGACCCCGACCCAAAAGCGGAAGAATGCCAAGATCAGCCAGCCGTACTGGTCCGGAGTGAAGGCCATGATCCCGGTCGCCAGCGAGAAGTTCAGCGCTGTCGCGATGAACACCTTGCGCCGACCGATCAGATCGGCCATCCAGCCCCAGAAAAATGCCCCTGGAATCGCCCCGACCCCAGCCGCCAGCAGGATGATGCCGGATTCCATGAACGACAGATGCCAGGCCTTGACGAGGAAGGTGAGGACGTAACCGATCAGGAAGAAGTCGAAGAAATCGAGCATGTCGCCGAGGATCGCGGCGGAAACGATCTTCCACTGGTTCAGCGTCAGGCGCGGCTGCCGCTCCAATGCCTCCAACATCGCATTCTCCCCGTCACGTTCGCCAGCAGCGATGCACTCGGATTTCTTGTTTTTTGAATTGGCGCGGTTTCCAGCGTCCGGCATGCAATTTTTAATCATCTATCCGATGTGCGACATTAGCGCACAGGCCCCCTTTATTGTCGAGCCGGCAATCCGGGGGATCACCGCAACGTGTCGGTATACGGCGCGCGGCTTATTGCCTTAAGCTGTTCGCCAGTCTTGTCGAGACCGGTCAGCGCCAGGAGAGTTGCCATGCAGGTCATCAACGCAATCGCCAAAATCCTCAAGAAAGAGGGCGTCGAGTGGCTGATCGGCTATCCCGTGAACCCGATCATCGAAGGCGCGGCGCAGGAGGACATCCGCACCATCATGGTGCGCCAGGAGCGCATCGGCCTCCACATGTGCGACGCGGTCGCCAAGACCACCTCTGGCGACAAGATCGGCGTCTTTGTGATGCAGCACGGGCCGGGGACTGAGAACGCCTTTGGCGGCGTCGCCCAGTCCTTTGGCGACTCGACCCCGGTCGTCGTGCTGCCGGCGGGTTATGCTCGCAACATCAACCAGGTACATCCCAACTTCAACGCCGCGCTCAACTTCCGCCACGTCACCAAGCTGTCGGAGCAGGTAACGGTCGCCGAAGCCACGGTCGAGGCGCTGCGCCGCGCCTATACGACGGTCAAGAACGGCCGCCCGGGCCCGGTGCTGGTCGAATTCCCGACCGACATCCTGCGTTCGGAAATCCCGGATGGGCTGGTCGACGCATACAAGCCGGCGCCGGTGCTGAAGAGCGGCCCCGACCCTCGGGATGTGTCGAAGATCGCCGAGGCGCTGGTCGCCGCCGAGCGGCCGGTTATCTGCGCCGGGCAGGGCGTCCACTATGGCAAGGCCTGGCCGCAGCTGAAGGCGCTGGCCGAGTTGCTGGAGTCGCCGGTGATGACCACCCTTGGCGGCAAAAGCGCCTTTCCGGAAAGCCATGCGCTGTCGCTCGGCTCGGGCGGCATCGGCATCGGCGGCCATCTCTGGCATTTTTTGCAGAACGCCGACTTCATCTTCGGCATCGGCTGCAGCTTTACGCGCACCAGCTTTGGCACCGCGATGCCGGCGGGCAAAAAGATCGCCCATGCGACACTCGATGCCTATGCGATCAACAAGGACATACCGGTCGATCTCGCCGCGGTCGGCGATGCCGGCCTCGTACTCGACGCGGTCCTCGACGAAGTCCGCGACCGGCTCAAGGGCAAGCAGCGCGACCGGCTCGCCTCGGTGAGCCGCGAAATCCGCGGCCATCGCGAGGAATGGCTCGGCAAGTGGAAGCACCGCCTTGAGGCCGACACCGCGCCGATCTCGCCCTATCGCGTGGTCTGGGATTTGTTGCACACGGTCGATGTCGACAACACGATCATCACGCATGACGCGGGCAGTCCGCGCGACCAGATCTCGCCCTTCTGGCAGAGCAACAAGCCGCTCTCATACCTCGGCTGGGGCAAGACCACGCAGCTTGGCTACGGCCTCGGCCTGGCGATGGGCGCCAAGCTCGCCAACCCCGACAAACTGTGCGTCAATTTCTGGGGCGATGCGGCGATCGGTTTCACCGGCATGGATTTCGAGACCGCGGTGCGCGAGCGGCTGCCGATCCTGTCGATCCTCTCGAACAATTTCTCGATGGCGATCGAATTGAAGGTGATGCCGATCTCGACCGAGAAGTTCCGCTCGACCGACATCAGCGGCAATTACGCCGATTTCGCCAAAGCGCTCGGCGGCTACGGCGAGCGCGTCACCGAGCCGGGCCAGATCAAGGAGGCGATCAAGCGCGGCATCAAGGCGACAAAGGAGGGCAAGCCGGCGCTGCTCGAATTCATCACCGAGAAGGCGACCGACGTCTCGCGCTATCCCTGAGCACAAGCCGACGGCGCGCGTTAGCGCTTCTGTCGCTTGCGGCGGGCTGAGGACGCGCGTCGCGGCTGCGGTGCTGCTGACCGCCGGGGGCTCCTATGGACATCTACCACATCTGGTGTAGCCTCAAGCCGGATGTACGCGACCTTGAGTTCGCGCTGGCGGCGCGCGCATACCTTGAACACCTCAAGAGTGCCGGTGATCTCGCGGGGTTTCGCATCACCCGCCGCAAGTTGGGGTTGGGGCCGCCGCAATTGCCGGAATGGCATATCACCCTCGACTTTGACAATTTATCTCAAATGGACAACGCCTTCGGCCGGGTTTCGTCACGCGACGACCCGGTGGAACGCTTTCATCACGCCGTCAATTCCAAGGTGCAGGACGTGTTTTTCGCGCTGTACCGCGATTTCCCCGATCCGCATCGGGTGACGGGCCAGGAGAAATTCTAGAAGAGAGGAGCACGCCGCCGGCCTCCGGGGCCATCACCCGTGCCGCGCCTTGCTGTCCGCCGGCGCCTCGGCTCGTTCGGCCATCCCGTAGTCGCGGATGACGCCGGCGATCCGCAGGCGATAGTCGCGGAACAATTCGCCGCGGCCCTTCGCCTGCGCCATGCGATGGCTTTCGACCCGCCGCCAGCCGGCGATCGCCTCATCGTCGCGCCAGAACG
>DATJSH010000190.1:0-16804 GCA_035504235.1 Allostellaceae bacterium
CCGGCGCTGGGCGAAGCCTATCGCATCGATACGGGCCTTGCCCACCTCGGCACCACCTCGCTGCGCTATCTGCATGTGATGCGCGAGGCGGCGAGCGGCCGGGAAATCGCCCGGATGGATCGCTACGGCGTGCAGCTCGACCTCGACGCGCGGCGCCCGGCGCCGCTCGCGCCGGCGTTGCGCGAGCGCGCCGAGCGACTGCTGATGGCCTAAAACGGGAGAACGCATGGAACCTTGGATCGAGACCTATCGCGGCGCGGTGAGCCCGTGGGAGACCGACGTCACCGAGCATTTCACCGTGGCCTTCTATTTCGACCGCGTCGCGATGGCCGAGGCGAGCCTCGGCGAGTCGCTGGGGCTTATCGACACGCTGCGTAAGGGCGACTTTGCGCGGCGCTACGAGGTGCGCTATGCGCGCGAGCTACGCGCCGGAGCGGCATTCCATATCGAGAGCGCAGTGATCGGAACGGAAAGGGCGCTGCGCTTCGGCCATCGCGTTATCGATTCGGTGACCGGCGAGTGCATCACCTGGTTTGATGTGCACTGGGAGGGGGTGGCGGCAAGCGTGCCGGCGAGCAAGATCGCCGCCTGGGATGGGCCGGAATTCGAGGCGCGGCCCGACCCGAAAGACCTCAGCAAACTGATCCGCACCGCCACCGGACGCATCCAGCCCGGCGACCTCGACGAATTCGGCCGGCTGGGGATTTGCGGCACGGTGCACAAATTCACCGACTCGTCGGTGCAGATCGGCGCCGCGATCGGCCTCACCGCGGATTACATCAAGACCGGGCGGCGCGGCTTTTCGACCTTCGAGTTCCGCGTGCGGATCTCAGGCGCGCTTGGCCTCGGCGACCGCTACGAAACGCGCACCGGCATCGCCCATCTCGGCAATTCGTCGCTGCGCTTTCTGCACGTGATGAGCGACCCCAAGACCGGACGCGAGGTCGCCCGCCTCGGCCAGTTCGGGGTGACGCTCGACCTCGACAAGCGCCGCCCCGCCGCGCTCGAGCCCGAGCTGCGCGCCAAGGCCGAGAGGTTGGTGCTGCCGACCTGACCCTCCGCTTTCGGTCAGCGGTCCCGCTGATACCCGTCGGTCAGCGTCTTTAAGAACGCGATGATGTCGGCCTCGTCCTGGGCGGTCATTGCAGGCGGGTCGCCCAGGTGCCGGTCGAAGGGCGGGTCGGCGACATCGACATTGGCGCGGTATTTGTCGGGGATATCGTCGTATTTGAGCACCGTGCCGTCGGCGGCGCGCGGATAGACTTTGTCCGGTGCGACGTCGCGGAAATCGTAGAAGTCGAGCACCTGTTCGAGGCTGTGATAGACGCCGTTGTGCATGAACACCTGGCGCGTCGCGACATTGCGCAGGGTGGGCGTGCCGAACATCGCGCAATATTGCGTCTGGTCGGCCATATCGGTGCGGTAGGGGCCGCAAATGCCGAGGTCGAAATAGGCGGGGTCGCTATTCGCGGCAAGCGCGGCGTTGCGCCGAACCCCCAGCGCCTCGAACTGGTGGTCGGTAAAGAGCGGCGGCAGACCGTCGGCGGTCGACGTGTCGAGGTGGCAGCCGCCGCAATTGGCCTTTTTCGGGTCGTTGAACAGCGCGTAGCCGCGTAGCTCCTGCTCACTGAGGCGGGCGCGGCCTTCAAGCCAGTCGTCGAATTTGCTGGTGTAGGGATGGAAGCTCGGCTCCTCGATCTCGTAGCGGCCGATCGCGAAAAGCGCCTCGGCGACCGCCCTCTGCGGGTCGTCGAACACCGAGGGGCCGAAAAGCTGTGTGAAGCGGTTGGCGTAGGGCTCCTTCTGCAGTTTGGCGGCGACCTCATCGATGCTGGTGGCGGCCATCTCGATCGGACTGGTGAGCGGTGCCAATGCTTGTTGCTGCAGCGTATCGGCACGGCCGTCCCAGAAGAGGCCGCCCTGCGGCACGAGATTGGCGCCGGACGACACGGTGTCGGTCGCCACCTTCTGCGCGCGCGCCGCATCCTGACCGAGCGCGGCCAGCTGCGCGAGGTTCACATTCTCGTTTTCCTCGTTGTCGACACCGATGCTGAAATTGGGCTGTCGCTCCAGGTACATCAGCGAGGGCACCGCGCGCACACCCTCGCTTTTGAGGTCGGGGCCGCCCATCACTGCCGGCTTGTCGGTGGCCGGGCCGTAGGCGTGATCGGCGCTGTGGCAGGAGGCGCAGGACAGCCCGCCCGAGAACGACAGGCTGGTGTCGTAAAACAACAGCTTGCCGAGCTGCGCCATCGCCGAAAGCGGCGCGGCCGCGGGACGGACGAGAGGCACCGGATGCGGGTTCATGCCGGGGGCGGAATCGGGGCTCGGGCCATCCGCCGCGATCGCGCCAGTTGCCGCGCTGACGATGCAGAGGGCGAGCGCGGCGAGCCGATGACCAACGCCCGCTCTATGCAGCATCAGGCCCATTATTCCCCTCCCCCGGAACTTGATCCGGGGTCTACGGATAGCTTCAACCTATTCGTGGATGGCCGGGTCGAGCCCGGCCAAGGGGAGGAAAGAGCAATTCGGCCCGAGCAGTCCAAACGCGGCTCTCGCTCGCCCGTCCGTCAGCGCCCGGCCGGCGGCGCAGAGAGCGGGGTACCCTGCTCGGGATCGATATAGACCGCGGCGGTTTTGCCGCCGCCGGCGAAGTTGAACATGTCCATGATCGCGCCGGCCGAGGTATCAAACGAACCGCCGCCGAGCCGCGCGCCCTTCAGCCAGTTATCCTCGATAAAGCGCACCACCGAGGCGGTCGAAATCTGCCGGTGGCTGACAAAATTGGCCTTGGCGAAAGGCGAGATCACGACAAATGGAATTCGCGTTCCCGGTCCGCAGCGGCCGTTGACCGGCTTGCCCCCGACGCCGGGCTTCGCCGCGCCCGTGCCGCATTTCCCCGGCCCATCGAGCTGATCGACCGGGTCGAACGATCCGCTCGTCGTCTTCGCCATGACGTGGTCGTACCAGCCGTCGGAATCGTCGTAGGTGATAATGATCGCGGTGTCTTTCCACGCCGGTTGCTGCTCGATGAAGTTGACGAGATCGACCACCCCGTGCTGCTCGTCGAGCGGGTCGGAATAGCCGGCATGCCCGTCCTGATAGGCCGGCATCTTGATGTAGGACACGGACGGGAAATTGCCGGCTTTCACCGCGCCGTAGAAATCGAGCAGATCGTATTCGTGGTTCGCCGGGTCGCGCGTCGTGCCGTCATGCTCGAGGCTGTAGCCGATCACGGCTGGCGAGCTCGGCCGCTCGTGCTTGGGGTTGGCGGTCGTGGCGTAATATTGGAACCAGTTGTGGTGCGGCAGGTAATCGGCCATGTCGTTGCCGATGGTCGGCGAGTGCGTGCTGCGCTGGCAGCCGGTGGTGCCGTTGGAGTTCTTGATGCCGAGATCGAAGCCGCCCATGAACCCACCCCAGGAGACGCCGCCGGCATTGAGCACATCGCCCACGTTCTTGCCGGTCATCATCGCCTGGTCGCTCGGCTTGGAGCAGGCATCGTAGGCCGGCTGCACATCGTTGATCATCGTAAAGCCGCCCTGCCCGTCCTTGACGTAGTACGAGACGTTGTCGACGGTCGAAGTCTCCTTGGTGGTGGCGACGATTTTCATGCCGTTGGTCTGGCCGGAAACGACGTTAAGCGCGCCGGGGGTCGAGGGACCGTAAGTGTTGTTGAAGGCATTGTCGCTCATCGCGAAATGCTGGGCGTATTGCCAGAATGCGCCGACGGTGTTGCCGTCGTAATAACCCATCACCAGGCCCTTGGTGCCGAACGCGCCGGCGCCGCCCGGCGTGCCCTTGCCGGTGTATTTCGGAAAGAGGTCAGCCTTGCCGTCGTTATAGGCCTGCTGCTCGGCGGTGTAGGCGTGGTTCTGGTCGGCGGTGGCGGCCTGGGTGCGGTCGAGGCGGAACGGCTCGGCGGCGTCGGGGCCGTTGTCCTTGTTGGTGAAATTGGGGTTGTTCTTGAGCAGGTTGGCCGTGGCGAGGTTGTCGACCTTTGGCGTGTTGGGCGCGGCCGTGAAGGCAGGCTCGCCCGGCGGGTTTGTCGCTTTCGGATAGGTCGCGAAGTAGTGATCGAACGAGACATTTTCCTGGAAGATCACCACCAGATGCTTGATCGGGGTCGCGGTTTTCGCGGCCTCGGCCGGGTCCGATGAGGGGCTCGCCGGTGCCACCGCGCCTTGTGGCGATTGTCCACCTTGAGACTGCGCCAGCGCCGGAAGCGGCCCGGCAAGCGGTACGAGCAAGGCGATGGCGGCGGCCGACAACAGAACCTGGCGCGGTCTCATGGATAACCTCTGGTACTGGGGCGCGGCCCCATCTACCGTAGGTAACATGACGGGAGTATGACAAGGGGCGGACCCCCGGTCTCCGTCAGGTGCGCGCCCAGACGGCGTCGCGCGTCACGACAAAATCGACCCGTCCGTCCTCGAGCGCCCTCCGGCATTCCTCCGGCCGGTTGACGATCGGCTCTTCATGGACGTTGAAACTGGTGTTGACCAATGCCTTCAGCCCCGTGCGGGTCTTGAAGGCATCGAGAATGTCGAAATAGAGCGGGTTTTCAGCGCGGCCGACGATTTGCGGCCGGGCGCTGCCGTCGACATGGACGACAGCCGGGATCCGCTCGCGCCATTCGCGCCGGACATCACAGGCAATGGTCATGAAATGCGCCGCGTAGCGGTTGACGCCGCCGATATCGAACAGCTCCGCCGCGTCATCTTCGGCGACCACCGGCGCGAATGGCATGAACTCGCTGCGATTCAACCTGTCGTTAAGCACGCGGTTGACGTCGGCGTCGGCCGGGCTCGCCAGGATCGAGCGGGCGCCGAGCGCCCGAGGGCCGTATTCCATCCGGCCGCGATAGATGGCGCCGATCTTCCCCCCAGCCAGCCATTCAGCGGTCAGCGAAGCGGGATTTCCGGCAATGCGCGCGATGCCCACCGCGCCGTCGAGCTGCGCGGCGATGCGTTCGTCATGCGCGCCGCCCCAATAAACATCGCCGAGGCGGTGGCGCTGCTCGAGCCAGCGGGCAAGACCGTCGCGCTCCAGCAAAAATTGCAGCGCGCCGCCGATCACCAGCCCATCGTCGCCCATCGGCGGCACGATGAATACCTCGTCGACCGGCAGGGTCTCCGCCAAGAGGCGGTTGAGCCGGACATTGGCGAACACCCCGCCGGCAAGACCGAGGTGGCGCACCGAATGCCTCTCGACCAGACGGCGAACCGACTCGCCGATGCAATCTTCCAGCAGCGCCTGGACTGACGCCGCGGCGTTTTCGCGCGTCTCGCTGCGCGCCAGCGCCTGAAAATGCTCGCGCAGCGCCTCGTGGTCGGGAAAATCCATCTCGATTTGCGCATCGTCGGTCACGCGGAAGTGACGTCGCATCTCGGGCAGCAAGGTAGGCTCGCCATGGGCGGCGAGCCCCGTCAGCTTGCCCTCGTGTCGCATCATCTTCCAGCCCAGCGCCTCGGTCACAAAGCCGTAGGCGAAGCCGAGGCTGCCTGCGCTGCTCGCGCGCCCGAGCCAGCGATCGTCGCCGTAGAGATTGGTCAGCGCGCCGCCCTGCAGCAGGTTATGGCTGTATGCCACCTGGTCGCCGACGCCGTCCGCGGTGTAGAGCAACGCCTCGTCCCAGTCGGTGAAAAACAATGCCGGCAGCGCGTGGCTGAAATGGTGGTTCGAGAAGAACACGCGGGTGCCAGGACGCAGACCGAGATCGGCGACAAAGGCGGCGCTGTCGAATACATCGAGTGCGCTTCGGCTCGGGTCCTTGCCGACCACCACGCTCATCTCGCGCAGCTTTTCGCGTCCCGCGAGGCGGCGCAGGTTTTCGCGCAGCCTTTCGCGCGGCTTCCAGTGTGTGAAATAGCGGCGCAAGAAATAGGTGCGGGTACAGACCACCGCGTCGATGTCGCGCCGCTCGACACCGGCGATGCGCAGGACTTCGCCCAGCGCCTGTTCGGGAAAACCGCCCGAACATTTGACCCGGTTCATCCGCTCCTCGGCCACCGCGGCGAGGATACGGTAGTCGTCGAACAGCGCGGCGGAGGAATCGTGCGGGCCGTGATGCAGGCTGAGGATCAACATGTCCGGAAAGTGCTGATCGGATCGCACCGCATAGTCCGGACTTCAACTCAAAGTGCAACAACCTTTTGCAGAGCAGCCGGCCGCCATCGCCATCGCAGCTCAGTCTTGGAGCCGAAGGCTCCTCTCACTCATCTGAGGCCAGGCAGCTTCGAGCCCGCTGAAAATGGAGATTCCGGCGCGGCACTGCTGCCGGGTCGTCCAAGGCGACGATGATTTGGGCGGAGGGGAACTACTCCACCGTGACGCTCTTTGCCAGGTTGCGCGGCTGGTCGACATCGGTGCCCTTGAGCACCGCCGTGTGGTACGCGAGCAGCTGCACCGGGATCGCATAGAGCAGCGGCGCCACAAAGGCCGCGCAATGCGGGATCGCGATGCCAAAGAACAGCCGGTCGTTCAGCCGGGCGATCCCCGCGGCATCGGAGATCATCACCACGCGGCCGCCACGCGCCATAACCTCCTCGACATTGCTGAGGGTCTTTTCAAAGAGCTCGTCGGGCGGCGCCAGCACAATAATCGGCACCTTGTCGTCGATCAGCGCGATGGGGCCGTGCTTCATCTCGCCGGCGGCGTACCCTTCGGCATGGATGTAAGAGATTTCCTTGAGCTTCAGCGCGCCTTCGAGCGCCAGCGGATAGGCGCTGCCGCGGCCGAGATAGAGCACATCGCGGGCCTGCGCGACCTCGGCGGCGATCTCGCGGATGCGCTCGTCATGGTTCAACACATCGGCGGCGCGCGCCGGAATCTCGGCAAGCTGATGCGCGAGCATCGCCTCCTGCGCCTCGTCGATCGTGCCCCGCGCCTTCGCCAACGCGACGGTCAGCACCGCCAGCACCGCCAGTTGCGTGGTGAACGCCTTGGTCGAGGCGACGCCGATCTCCGGGCCGGCAAGGGTCGGCAGCACGACGTCGGCCTCGCGGGCGATCGAGCTTTCCGGCTGGTTGACGACGGCGATGATCTTCTGACGTTGCTCGCGGCAATATCTGAGCGCGGCCAGCGTGTCGGCGGTCTCGCCCGATTGCGAGATGACGATCGCCGCACCGCCTTTTGCCATGTCGGCCGCGCGATAACGGAACTCGGAGGCGATATCGACCTCGACCGGGACGCGGGCGATCCGCTCCAGCCAGTATTTCGCCACCATTCCGGCGTGAAACGCGGTGCCGCAGGCAACGAGCGTCACCTTGGGGATATCGCCCAGCGCAAACGGCAATTCCGGCAGGTGCACGGTGCCGGTGGTCGGGTGGATCATCGCGTGCAGCGTGTCGCCGATGACAGCCGGCTGCTCGAAAATCTCCTTCTGCATGAAATGGTGGAAATTGCCCTTGCCGATCAGCGCGCCGGAAACCGCGGTGTCATAGACGCGGCGTTCGGCCCTGGCGCCCGCGTGATCGAAAATCTGCACCGCGCGCGAGGTGACGACCGCCCAGTCGCCGTCTTCGAGATAGGCGATGCGACGGGTGAGCGGCGCCAGGGCTAGCGCGTCCGAGCCGACAAACATCTCGCCGTCGCCATAGCCAATCGCCAGCGGCGGACCGCGCCGAGCGCAGATGAGGAGATCGTGCTCGCCGGTAAAGAGGAAGACGAGCGCAAAGGCGCCTTCGAGCCGCGGCAGCGTCTTCGCCACCGCCTCGACCGGCCCCGCGCCCTCGGCGAGGTAGCGCGTCGCCATGATCGCGACCGCTTCGGTGTCGGTGTCGGTACGGAACTCGTAGCCGAGCCCGGTCAGCTCGCGGCGCAGCGCCTGATAATTCTCGATGATGCCATTATGGACGACGGCGACCTTGTCGGTGGCGATCGGGTGCGCGTTCTTTTCGATCGGCAAGCCATGCGTCGCCCAGCGTGTATGAGCGATGCCGATCGCTCCCGGCATCGGCTCGCGGTCGAGCCGTGCGGCGAGGTTGTCGAGCTTGCCTTCGGCGCGGCGGCGCTCGATGCGGCCATCGATCAAGGTTGCGATCCCGGCGGAATCGTAGCCGCGATATTCGAGCCGGCGAAGGCCGCCGATCAGCTCGGCCGCGACATTTTTCTTTGAGATGATCCCGACGATGCCGCACATCAGCGTTTCTTTCCGCGCAGCCGTGCACGCAATTCCTTGCCGCGGCCCGGCTTGTCGACCTGGCGCGCCCGAGCGATGGTCAGCGCATCGGCCGGGACATCGGCGGTGACGACGCTGCCGGTCGCGACATAGGCGCCGTCGCCGACCGTCACCGGCGCGACGAGCGCGGTATGCGAGCCGATAAAGGCATTGTCGCCGATCACCGTGCGCGCCTTGTTGAAGCCGTCGTAATTGCAGGTGATCGTGCCGGCGCCGATATTAGTGCCGCCGCCGATATCGCTGTCGCCGAGATAAGACAGGTGATTGGCCTTGGCGCCGGCGCCGAGCCGGGTCGCCTTGACCTCGACGAAGTTGCCGACATGCACGTCGCGCTCCAAGACCGCGCCGGGGCGCAGCCGGGCATAGGGGCCGACGATCGCACCTTCGGCGATGGTCGCGCCGTCGAGATGCGAGAACGAGCGGATGCGGACATTGTCGGCGACCTGGACGCCGGGGCCAAAGATGACGTTCGGTTCGACGACGACATCGCGGCCGAGCTTTGTGTCGGCAGAGAAGAACACAGTATCGGGAGCGATGAGCGTAGCGCCCGCCGCCATCGCGCGGCGGCGCAGCCGGCCCTGCATTAGCGCCTCGGCCTCGGCCAGCTCGGCGCGAGTGTTGACCCCGAGGACTTCCTCGGCCGGCAGCTCGACATAGGTCGTCGCGAGATCGCGGCCGCGGGCGATGGCGACGATGTCGGTCAGATAGAACTCGCGCTTGGCGTTGATATTCTGTAGGCAGTCGACGAGGTCGAAAAGATGCTCGGCGGCGACCGCCATGATCCCGCCGTTGCACAAGGTGACCGCGAATTCCTCGGCGCTCGCATCCTTGGCCTCGACGATGCGCTCGACCGTCCTGCCGTCGGCGCCAAGCACGAGCCGGCCATACGGCGTGTGGTCGGCCGGCCGCATGCCGGCAACGGCGATCGCTGCGCCAGTCGAGCGGCGGGCATCGATGAGGCGGGTGATCGTCTCGCTTTGAATGAGCGGCGCGTCGCCATAGAGGATGACGACGTCTAGGGTCCCGGCAAGCGCGCCTGCGAGCGCCGAGACTAATATCCCTCGGGCAGCGCGCACCGCGTCGCCAGTACCGCGCGGCGGGTGCTGGACGGCAGTCTTTACCGGGCTCACCGCCGTGGCGACGGCATCCTGCCCTTCGCCGATCACCACCACGCTCGCTTGCGGCGCCAGCGGTTCGAGCGCGGCGAGGACATGCCCTACCATCGGCTGGCCGGCGACCTCGTGCAGCACCTTAGGCAGCGCGGAGCACATCCGGGTGCCCTCGCCGGCGGCGAGAACGATCGCGGCAAAAGGCGGTTTCATCGGCGGCTCGCGTTTCCCAATCGGGTCCCCCTGGAGCAAGCGGGGTTAAGGTGTCACGCACCTTATCTTACTGCCAAAACACAGATTGTTGCCGAATGTGACGACACTAAGGTTATTCTAGCCCGAATGCACAAATTCCTTTTGCTGTTCGATCTCGACGGCACCCTGGTCGACACGCTTCCAGATTTGACGAATGCGCTTAATGAAGTCTTGCGGGAGCGAGGCTATGCGCCGCTGTCGCCGGCCGAGGTCAAGCCGATGATCGGCGACGGCATGCCGATGCTGCTGCAGCGCGGCTTTGCCGCGCGCGGCGCTGATGCCGCCGAAGCCGTCGCGATTCGTCCGCGCTTTATCGAGATTTACGAAGCGAATGCGAGCAATTTGAGCCGCCCCTACCCCGGCGTGCCGGAGACCCTGGCGGCGCTGCGGGCGCGCGGCTACGCGACTGCGGTCGCCACCAACAAGCCGCACCATACCACCGGTGAAGTGCTGGGCGGAATGGGCCTCTCCGATCTCTTCGACGGTTATGCGGGCGGCGACCGCTTTGCGGTGAAGAAACCCGATCCGGGCCATCTCTTGGGACTGGTCGCGATGCTGGACGGCGACCCCCAGCGCACCGCGATGATCGGCGACAGCGAAAACGACGCGCTGTCGGCGCGGGCCGCTTCGATGCCGCTCATTCTGATGCGCTACGGTTATGCGCGGACAGACCCAGCCCAGCTGGGCGCCGACCGGGTCCTCGACCGCTTCGACAAATTGCCCGAAGCGCTCGCGGCGCTGGGGCTCAACCCCTAACGGCTCAATCCATCAGCTTCAGATCGACGCCGTGCCCGCGCAGCTTCGACAGGAAGAGCTCAACGTTGCCGATCTCGGTCTGCATCGCCATCCGCACCGGCACCGCGAGATCGCCCGGCATCAGTTGTTTGGCGTACCAGATCGTGCCCGAGCTGGCCCCCTCCTCATGATTCTTGTCGAGATAGAAGCCACCGATCTCGCGGCGGACCATGCGGCACGCTTGGGTCCGGCCGTTGAAATTCTGACCTTCAGCGGGTGACAGCATGTGCTGTCCGTCCTCGCTGAACAAGAGGTCGTAACGGTGCCTCCCGTCGAACACCGGCACCCGCAGATCGCAGCCGCCGCCGCGCGCCACTTGGCGCTCGAGCATAAGATAGGCCGTCAGATTGTCGACCGTGCCGGGAAGCTGGCTGTAATTGACCGGCGTTAGCGGCTCTTTCGGCGGCGGCGTGACGGTGCCGTCGGGGACGCCGTCGGGCGTAAACTTGACTCTCAGATGCTGCACCGCGCCGTTGCGGTAGGTCTCGCTGTCGAACGTGACGGGGCGCGGCACATCGGCGATCTCGCGTCCCTCGGCCAGCGAACGGTTGGCGACATTGGCGAACACGGCGCCGAGCCCGGCGGTCTCGAAATCGCCCTGGATCACATAGGCGGCGGGTGTTTCCTCGATCACCGTGTGCGTCGTCAGCACATGCAGCCCGGCGGGCCCGAAACCCTGAAACTCCATGCTGACGATGTCTTCCGCCGCCGCCGGGCGGCTCGCTGCCGTGAGGAGCAAAAGGCCGGCGCAGATCGCCGACTGCGGGAGGAAATTCAACCTCATGATGCGATACTGCGATATTCAAGCATCTGATGTGCAGCGCAAAAAAGGAAACGCTGCATCGCAATATTCGTACCGCCGGCGTCGCTTGGGTTCCCGCGGCCGGGACCGGGGGCCGGCCTTGACAGCTCGCCTTGACACCCTGGGGGCCCGCCCCCTAAATGCCCCATCCGGCCGATATCCGCTGGTCATGGGCGCATAGCTCAGCGGGAGAGCACACCCTTCACACGGGTGGGGTCGTAGGTTCAATCCCTACTGCGCCCACCATCGGCGCCTCGGATCCGTTCGACCCAGGGCCTGCCGGGGACCAGGTGCTACGCCACCGACGGCGGTTATTGATTGCTGGCCTTCTGGGCCGCGTGCGCTTCGGCGCCCGCGCGGAAGACCTGATCGGCGGTCTTCTTCTGCTCGGGCGACATCGCGTCGTAGAGCGCCTGGAAGGCCGGGATCAGCTTCTGCAGATGCTGAACATGGTCCTCCGCGAGCTTCTCGTAGGACTGCATGTTATCGACCGCGGTCATCGTTGCGAATTGCTGCGCGCGCTGTTCCGCCGCCTCATCCATGTCGCGGGCATTGTCGCGCATGGTCTGGGCAAACTGGTTCCACTGGCTGTCTTGCGCGGCGGTGATGTGAAGCTGCGTATGCAGCTGTTTGATCCGCGCCTCGACATGTTGCTCCGCAGCGGTGTTGGCTGAGGTGCTGGGCTGAGCCGGAGCACCGGGCTGAGCGGGAGCCGCAGATGGGGCGCGGGGCGCCGAGGCGGATGGCGGCGTCGCCGTGGATTGGGCCAGCGCGGCCGCCGGCAGCGCGATAAACGCAACACCCGCAATCAAGGCCGCTCGGCCAGAAAGCTTCATCATCGAAGAGCTCCAATTTTGGAGAAAGGGGGTTCGGCTCGGACCGCGCCTAGTAACCGTAATAGACGGCCGGTGGCGGCGGTGTGTAATAGCCAGGCGGTGGCCCGTAATAAGCGGGCGGAGGCGCCGCATACCCCCCGCCAGAGGCGATAGCGGCGCCGACGCCGAGTCCGATCAGCCCGGCGGCAATGGCCGCGCCGGCCCCGCCGCCGCGATGATAACCGCCGTGATAACCGCCGCGGCCGTGCCAATCGCGCGCTTGTGCCGGCGCGGCGGCAAGCAGCCCAGCAAGAACCAGTGCCGTAACCAAACGGATCGTGACTGCCATTGTTGGTTTCCCCAACGAAAAGTTCCCGCAAGGCCTCAACGACGCCCGCTGCCGAGGTTCCCTCAGACGCTCATCCGCTCCGCGCAGGCAACGCCGACTGCTTGTAATAACGCGGCAAACGAGGCTGCATCCCCGCTCGTTCCGAGATAAGCTCGCGTCGAATTGTCGCCGAGGAGAAAACTCATGCGCCGTGCCGTCATCGTCTCCACCGCGCGCACGCCGATCGGGCGCGCCTATCGCGGCGCGTTCAACGACACCCAGGCACAGACCTTGGCGGGCCACGCGATCGCCGAGGCGGTGAAGCGCGCCGGGGTCGACCCCGGTGAGATCGACGACGTCATCATCGGCGCGGCGCTGCAGCAGGGCAGCCAGGGATCGAACGTCGCGCGCCAGGCGGCGCTGCGCGCTGGATTGCCCGATACGGTTGCCGCCATGTCGCTCGATCGGCAGTGTTCGTCCGGCATGATGGCGATCGCCACCGCCGCCAAGGAGATCATGCATGACGGGATGCAGGTCGCGGTCGGCGGCGGGGTCGAGTCGATCTCGCTGGTGCAGAACGAGCACATGAACCGCTACCGCAGCCAGGATGCGGAGCTCGTCCAGGTGGCGCCGGCGATCTACATGACGATGATCGAGACCGCCGAGACGGTCGCGGAGCGCTACGGCGTCGGCCGCGACGCGCAGGACGAATACGCGCTGCGCTCGCAGCAGCGCACCGCCGCCGCGCAGCAGGCCGGGCGCTTCGACGATGAGATCGTTGCCTTGCCGTCGACCATGCTGGTGGTCAACCGCGAGACCGGCGAGGTGTCGCCCAAGGCCGTGACCCTCACCAAGGACGAAGGCAACCGGCCCGACACCAATTCTGAGGGCCTTGCCGCGCTCAAGCCGGTGTTCAAGGACGGGCTCACGATCGCGCAGGGCAAATACATCACCGCCGGCAACGCCTCGCAGCTGTCGGACGGGGCCTCCGCCGCGGTGCTGATGGAGGAAAGCGAGGCCGAGCGCCGCGGCCTGCAGCCGCTCGGCGTTTATCGCGGCATCGCGGTTGCCGGCTGCGGCCCGGACGAGATGGGGATCGGCCCGGTCTTCGCGGTGCCGAAGCTGCTCGCCCAGCATGGTTTGAAGATGGACGACATCGACCTCTGGGAGCTCAACGAGGCGTTCGCGGTGCAGGTGATCTATTGCCGCGACCGGCTCGGCATTCCGCACGAAAAGCTCAACGTCAACGGCGGGGCGATCTCGATCGGCCACCCGTACGGCATGTCGGGCGCGCGAATGGTCGGCCATGCGCTGATCGAGGGCAAACGGCGCGGCGCCAAGCTGGTCGTCTGCACGATGTGCGTCGGCGGCGGCATGGGCGCGGCGGGGTTGTTTGAGGTCGCCTGACCCGTGTTCGCGAGACTCGCCTTTACCGCGCTGCTGCTGCTCTTCGCCGCAGCCAATTTCTTTGGCGGCGTGGTGCTGCCGCCGGGACCGCTCAACCCGCTCGGCCTCTTGTGTCTCGCGGCGTCAGGCGCGTTCTGGCTCGGTTGGGAGGTGATCCTCGACGCCTACGCCTACCAGGAAGAGCGCCGCCGCGAGGGCAAGAAAATCCCCAATCCGCTTTTTGTCCGCTTCGCCCCGGCGTTGCGGAGCGACCCGCGATTGCCATCGCCCGCGAAAGACCGGACAATGGCGGGCGAGGCATGAGGGGGCCATGGTCGCCAGAATTCTCTGCACGGGCGCGGCGTTGGGGCTATCCGGGTTCGGGTTTTTCGAGAACCCCGTGTCGGCCGACCCGCTGACTCCCTTCGGGATTTTGTTCCTCGGCGTCTCGGGCGTCGTCTGGTTCGGCTGGAATGCAATCTGCGACTCGTACGCCTATCGCGAGGAAATGTGCCCCAATAACGGTCGCGCCTTTTTGCAGACGGTCCGCCTGGGGCCGGTGCTGGTGGGTGGGCTGATCCGCAAGGGCACGTAGCAAGGTTACGGCCGGCGCGGATTGAAGTGGCGAAACGCGGCGACAGCAAAATCGAGGATCGCCGAACCGATAAAAGCGAGCGCGAACGCCCCGGTGATCGCCGCGCCGAAGGGGAGCTGGCGCATTTCCTCCAAGACACTGCCGAGTTCGTGCGCCTGGCGGGGGTCGCCATGAACGGCCGAGACAATCAGATAGGCGCCGACCAGCATGATTGCCGCGCCGCGTCCGGCGGTGCCGTAGCGCCCGATCGGCAGCATCAACTCCTTCTCGAGCGGCGGCAGTTCGAGCGGACCTTCGATGTCGCCGACCGCGCCCCAGCCAATCAGCCCCAGACCGCAGATGCCGACGACGACCCCAGCAAACCCGACCGCAACCGCGCCGACACGGCTGGCGATGCCCCACGCGATCCATCCGTGCAGCTCGCTCTCGCCGCCAGCGTGAGCGCCAAAAACCATGCCGAGCACGCTCGCCATGAAGGCGACATACACCGCCGCGTCGCCGAGCGTGCCAGCGACCAGTACGATATGCGCGTGGCCGGGATGGTCGCGACGATAGATCGCCGTGGCGGTGAGCCAGCCGGCGAAGCAGGCCATGCCTGCGGCGAGCAGTGCCAGCACGACGCCACCGGCCCAGCCCTGCTGGAGAAACTTCAGAGATTCGGTGAAGCCGCCGGGTTTATGGCGGGGATCGAATGTGGTCAGCGCTGCCGAAACGCCGACCGCGGCGTATATGCCGCCGCGCGCCCCATAGCCGACCCGGCCCATCCAGTTGGCGGCAGCGCCGACCAGCCATGGCTGCCGCTTGCGCTTGGCGCTTCTCGCCGCTCTTTTCTTGCGCAAAACTCCGCTCCCGGTTCGGGCGCCGTGCGACCGTTTGCGTTGTGCGCTCTGAGAGGAAGCTGACATGACGCTAATTGAACAGATCGCCGAGAGGATCGTCGCGCTCCGCTATGCGGATTTGCCGCGCGAGGCCGCCGACTGGGCGAAAGCGGCGATCCTCGATACGGTCGGCGTAACGCTCGCCGGCGCTGGCGAAGATTGCGCGCGCATCGTCGCGCAGATTCTGGGTAACGCGCCGGGCGAGTGCCTGATTTTCGGCAGCGGCCGGCGCACCGGCCCGCTCGACGCCGCGCTCGTCAACGGCACCGCGGCGCACGCACTCGATTTCGACGATGTCAGCAATTCGCTGGGCGGCCACCCGTCGGCACCGATCCTGCCGGCGATCTTTGCGCTGGCGGAAACTCAGGAGCGCAGCGGCGCCGATTTCATCGCCGCCTATGTCGCCGGGTTCGAGACCGAGACGCGGATCGGCCGCGGCGTGCACCATCACCATTACGAAAAGGGCTGGCACCCGACCGCGACATTGGGCGTGTTCGGCGCGACCGCCGCATGCTGCCACCTGATGCGGCTCGACGCGGACGCGACCGCGCAGGCGCTCGCCATCGCCGCGTCGCTGGCGAGCGGCATCAAGGCCAATTTCGGCACGATGACCAAGCCGCTTCATGTCGGCCACACCGCGCGCAACGGCCTTTTCGCGGCGATGCTGGCGAAAGGCGGGTTCACCGCGAACGACGCCGCGCTCGAACACCGCCAAGGGTTCCTGATGGTCTATAACGGCGAAGGCAATTTCGACGCCGACGCCATTCTCAAGGATTGGGGCAACCCCTACGACGTCACCCGACCGGGGCCGGGGTTCAAGCAATACCCGTGCTGCGGCAGCACCCATCCCCCGCTCGACGCGCTGTTGGCGTTGCGCCAGAGCCACGCGATGCCGGCCGACAGGATCGTGCGCATCGACTCATGGACGCATCCGCGCCGGCTGGCGCACACCAACCGGCCCGACCCAAAGTCCGGGCTCGACGCCAAGTTCTCGGTGCAATACTGCCTGGCGCGGGCGACGTTGCAGGGCCAGATCCGGCTCGAGGATTTTGAGGGCGACGCGCATGACGACCCCGATGTTCGCGCGCTGATGACGCGGGTGCATGCCGACGCGCGCAGCGACGAGGCTCTGGGCGCCGAGGTGCGCGTGACGTTTGCCGATGGCGAGGTAATCTCGAAGAAGATCGGCGCGGCGTTGGGACGCGGCCCCGACAACCCGCTGCCCGAAGGCGCGCTGGCGACGAAGTTCGTCAACTGTGCGAGCCGCGCGCTGCCCGCCGCGCAAGTCGCGCGGCTGCAAGCGATGCTCGACACATTGGAGACGCAACCCAACATCAAGGACGTGGTCGCGGTAATCGAAGCGCCAATGCGGCTGGCGGCGGAATGATTTCCCCTCTTCCGGAAGCGGTAGAGGGGCTGGATGGCGCGCCGTTGGAACGGTAGGAGCTCAAGATGCAAATTCGCCAAATCCACCCGCTCTTTGCCGGCGAGGTTAGCGGCGTCGACCTTCGCCGCGCGCCGGACGCCGCCACGGTGGCGGCGATCGACCGCGCGATGGACCGCTACGCGGTGCTGGTGTTCCGCGGCCAGCCGTTGAGCCAGGACGAGCAGATCCAGTTCGCCTCGGCGTTTGGCGAGCTCGATATCGGCCTCGCCAAGCTG
>DATJSH010000191.1:0-16957 GCA_035504235.1 Allostellaceae bacterium
CGCTCTGCCGATCGTCGATCCGCATCATCATCTGGTCGAGCGGCCGGAGACCGGGCGCTATCTGCTGCACGAGCTGCTCGCCGACACGAATAGCGGGCATAACATCGTCGCCACGGTCTATCTCGAATGGCTGTCGATGTACCGCGGCGGCGGCCCCGCCGAGATGAGGCCCGTCGGCGAGATCGAGTTCGCCAACGGCGTCGCGGCGATGGCGGCGAGCGGCGGCTATGGCAAGACCCAGGTCTGCGCCGGCATTGTCGGCTATGCCGATTTGTCGCTCGGCGGTGCGGTCGAAAAAGTGCTGACCGCGCAAGTCGCGGCCGGCGGCGGGAATGTAGACATCCCGGGAAGCGGCCGGTTCAAGGGCATTCGCTACATCTCGGCGACGCATCCCGATCAGTCGGCCTGGGGTTCGCCGATCTTGCGGCCGGAAGGGATGCTGGTCGACCCCAAGGTGCGCGAGGGGTTTGGCGTGCTCAACGAGCTGGGCCTCACCTTCGATGCGTGGTGCTACCACACGCAGCTGGGCGAGCTGATCGACCTGGCACGCGCCTTCCCCGACCAGAAGATCGTGCTCGACCATGTCGGTGGTGCGATCGGGCTCGGCCGCTACCAAGGCAAGCGCGACGAGGTCTTCACCGAGTGGAGCGGCCGCATCAAGGAGCTGGCGGGCTGCCGAAACGTCTGCATCAAGCTCGGCGGGCTGGGGATGCGCATGTTCGGCTTCGATGTGCACGAAAGGGCCGAGCCGCCGAGCTCCGAGACGCTGGCCGGACTGTGGCGCCCCTATATCGAGACCTGCATTGACGCGTTCGGCCCCGACCGCGCGATGTTCGAGAGCAATTTCCCGGTCGATAAGGGCAGCGGCAGCTATCCGGTGTTCTGGAATGCGTTCAAGCGCGTCGTCGCGGGCGCCTCGGCGGCCGAGAAGGCGGCGCTGTTTTCGGGCACCGCAACGAGGTTTTACGGGCTGGCGATTTGATTCGTCTTGCGAAGGTTTTGTTGCTGATCGGCGCGCTGGGGCTCGCCGCGGCTCGCCCAGCGGCGGCTGACGACCGGCATTTGATCTGCCAGACGATCGCCGATGCCGCGATGGCGAATGGTCTGCCGATAGGCTTTCTGGCGCGGCTGTTATGGACCGAGAGCGGGTTCCGCAGCGCCGCGACAAGCCCGGCCGGGGCCGAGGGCGTCGCCCAATTCATGCCGGAGACCGCGCTCGAGCGCGGTCTCGCCGATCCGCGAGACCCGGTCGCGGCGATCTATCACGCCGCGCGGCTGCTGGCCGAACTCGACCGCCAATTCGGCAACCTTGGACTGGCGGCGGCGGCCTATGATTCCGGTGCCGCGCGGACCGCGAAATGGCTACAGGGATTTTCCGGGCTGCCGGTGGAGACGCGGCTTTACGTCACCGCCGTCACCGGCCGCCCGCCCGAGGATTGGGCATCGCTGCGCGGCAGCTTCTATACGGCGTCCTATCCGTTGCCCGGCCTCGACTGCCTCGGTGTGAGCACGGGCCAGCCGCGGCACACCCTCGAAGCGGCCGCGCCGGTGCGCATCTGGCAGGCGCGGCTCGATACTCACCTCGTCTCGGCGGTGTCGCTGCTTTCGGCCGTGGCGCGCAGCGAGGACGCCTCGCAGCCGCAGCCGATGAAACCCTTTCCGCGTTCCCGCGAGCATCGCGGCGAAGCCGAGTCGCTGTGTGCTGCGCTGCGCGCCGAAGGCGCCGCCTGCGAGGTGTTCGGGCGCTGAAATCTATTTGCCGGCATCCAGTTTCAGCGCGGCGATACGGTCCTGCACCTGCTGACGGATCGGCGCGCTCTCGGGGAGCTGAGCGAGCAGCCGAGTCCACAAATCGTGCGCGCTCTGGGCGTGGCCGGCGGCGGCTTCGGCGAGGCCGACATACCACAGCGACTCGGCGTTTTTCGGGTCGGCGTCGAGTACCTGGCGGAACAGCGCGGTCGCGGCCTCGGGCGGGTCGTCGCCGCCGCTCGCCGAGACGATCGCGTCGGCATATTGCTGTTTGAGGTCGATATCGTCGGGCTTGAGCTTGGCGGCTTGGGCATAGGCGTCGGCCGCTTTATCGGGCTGGTCGAGCACCATGTAGGAGCGGCCGAGCTGGACCCATCCGGCGGTATCGCCGGGGTTCTGCTGCAGCCGCGCAGCGAGCTTGCCGACCATCCCCTCGATCATCGCTTTGCGGTCTTGCTCGGACATGCCTTGGGTCGCCTTGGCGGTCTCGGCGACCTCGGCGGTGGAGGGCATGCCGCTTTCGCTCTGCGTCTGGGTCGGCGCTGGCGCCGGTGCCGCGGCCTGCTGCGGCGGGGCAGCCGGTGGATTGGCGGCCGCTGCCGGCGGCGGCTTGCGCGGCACGCCCGCGGACGTCTTCAAGGTCGCCGGGTCGACCCCGGCGGTTTTCGTCGCGGCGGCGATGCGCCGGCGCAATAGCGGCAGCCATTCCGCATCGCTCGGCGAATCCGCTTCGAGATCGACCCAGTCCTGCAGCGCGCCCTTGACGTCGCCCGCCTGCTCCTTGGCGAGCGCCAGGTAATAGCGCGAGCGCGGCGCACTCTCTTTGTCGGCGAGCGCGGTCTCGAAAGCCTGCTTGGCCTCGGCGGTGACGGTGCCGCCGGCGGCCAGTACCTGCGCCTCGCCCCAATCGCCGACGATCTCCGGCTTTTGCCCCGAGAGGTCGGCGGCGCGGCGATAGGCCTCGACCGCATCGGTGTATTGGTCGAGGTCGAGGTCGGAGCGGGCGAGCAGCAGCCAGCCTTCGAGATCGTCGGGATGGACCTGTAGGTGCGCGGTCAGCTTCTTGACCGCGTCGGCCATGTCGGCGTGCGGGTTGCCGTTTTGCGCGGTCTGGGCGGCTTCCACCTGATGCGCGGCGAACGGCTGGTCGGCAAGGCTTGGCGAGCCGAGGTCCCAGTACAGCGTCCAGGCGGCGAAGGGCAGTACCAGGATCGCCACCGCGGCGACGACAAGCGGCGCACGCGACGGCGCCGCGGCGGCTTCCGTGGGCTCCAGCGCCAGGATGCGCCGGCCGATCTCGCTTTTCGCCGCCGCCGCCTCGTCGGCAGAGAGGATGCCGCGCTCGACGTCGCGATCGATCTCGGCGAGCTGGTCGCGATAGACCGCGAGGTTGTAGGCGTCGCGCGCCTGGGCTGCGCGGCCGCGCAGAATGAGCGGCACCAGCAGCAGCGCCACCGCCAGCGTCGTCAGGCCGAGCAGGGCGATCGCGAGGCCCATGCTCATGGTGTGCTCCCTCTATGCCCGTGGGGCTCGGCGCGCTCTTTCAGGATTTGCGCGAGGCGCCCTTCCTCGTCGGCCGAGAGCGGCGGCGGGCCGGTCATCCCCGCCTGCCGGCGCATATAGCGGCCAAGCCCCCACAACCCGGCCAGGAGGATCAATCCCGGCCCGAGCCACAAGAGGTAGGTGTCGTATTTGAACGGCGGCTTCAACAGCACGAAATCGCCGTAGCGCGACACGATGTAGCCGATAACCTGCTGGTCGGTGTCGCCGGCGACGAGGCGCTGGCGTACCAGCACCCGCAGATCATGCGCGAGGTCGGCGTCGGAATCGTCGATCGACTGGTTGCGGCAGACGAGGCAACGCAGCTCCTGGCCAATCTCGCGCGCGCGGGCTTCCAATGCCGGGTCTTTTAGCATCTCGTCCGGCCGCACGGCATGGGCGGGAATGGCAAGGCAGAGGAGCAGCAAGAGGACGAGGAAGAATTTTGTGCCGTCATTGCGAGCGTGGCGAAGCAATCTCGACCCGATGTGACCTCCGACGGCGCGAGATTGCCGCGTCGCGCTGCGCGCTCCTCGCAATGACGAGAAAGGTGTCATTTTTCCAGCCTGGCGACGAGCGGCAGGATCGTGTTCTTGACGTCGTCCTCGGAGAGCGGGCCGACATGCTTGTAGCGGATGCGCCCGGTCTGATCGACGAGGAAGGTCTCCGGCACGCCATAAACGCCCCAATCGATGCCGACCCGGCCGCTATCCGCGCCGATCCGCGCGTAGGGGTTGCCGAGTGCGGCGAGCCAATCGAGCGCGGCGTCGCTCTGGTCCTTGTAGTCGATGCCGTAGATCGGCACCTGCTTGGTCTCGGCGAGCGCTTTCAGCACCGGATGCTCCAGGCGGCACGGCGCGCACCACGAGGCGAAGGCGTTCACCAGCGTCACATGGCCCTTGAGGTCGGCGGTCGAGAAACCCTTGTCGTGCCCGGGCAGCGGCGGCAGGTCGAACTGCGGCGCCGCCTTGTTGATCAGCGGCGAGGGCAAGACATTGGTGTCGTGGCCGAGGCCGACATAGAACCCCGCCGCCATCAGGGCGAACACGACGACCGGCAAGAGGTAGAGCCAGCGGCGCATCAGCGGCTTTTACAATTCCCTTGGCCGGACTTGATCCGGCCATCCACGAATAAGCGGAAGCTATTCGTGAACCCCCGGGTCAAGCCCGGGGGAGGCGAATTTTTGATATGCGCAGCGACCATAGTCACTCCGCCGGCTGCGCGGCTGCCCCGGCGAGGCGTCGCGCGCGGCGCGACGGGGCGCCGACCCTGTGGCGTCTGTCGGAGAGGGAGACCAGACCGCCAAACGCCATCAACCCGGCGCCGAGCCAGATCCACGGCACCAGCGGGTTGTAGTAGAGGCGCAGCGTATAGCCGCCCTTGCCGTCGGGGTCGCCGACCACGACGTAGACGTCGGCAAGCAGATTGGTGCGGATCGCGACATCGGTCTGGCTGCCCTGTTCGCGCGGGAAGAAGCGCTTTTCCGGATGCATCGCGGTGACGAGCTCGTCGCCCTTCAACAGCCGGATGTCCGCGCGGGTCGCGGTGTAGTCCGGGCCCTTGGCGTCGGTGACCGCATCGAGCGCGACCGTGTAGCCGGCTAGCTCGACCGAGCCCGGCGGCTTCACGGCCTCGATCTTTTCCACCGTCCAGGCCGACGAGCCGGTGATCCCGGCGACGACGACCGCCATCCCGGCATGGGCAAAGGTCATGCCCCAGGCGGCGCGCGGCAGGCGCATGGCGCGGCGCAAACTGCCGCCGAGCGGCTCGGAGAAAAGGCGCACGCGTTCGGCCCATTCGACGATTGTCGCCGCGAAGAGCCACGCCGCCAGCGCCAGCCCGCACGCCGCGCCGAGGGACTTTACCCCCATGATCGACAGGGTCGCCACCGCGCCAAACGCGGCGATCGCGAAGGCGAGCTTCAATCGCTGCAGTGCGGCCCACAGATCGCCGCGCTTCCACGACAGAAGCGGCCCTACCGCCATCGCGATCAGCAGCGGGATCATGATCGGCACAAAGGTCATGTCGAAATAGGGCGGGCCGACCGACACCATCTTCTTCGCGACCACCTGCAGGAAAAGTGGGTAGAGCGTGCCGATCAGCACGGCGGCGGCGGCGGTGGTCAGCAGCAAATTGTTGAGGAGGAGCCCGCCCTCGCGCGAGATCGGCGCGAAAAGCCCGCCGCCCTTGAGGGTCGGCGCGCGGATCGCGTAGAGCAAGAGGGCGCCGCCGGTCGCGACGCCCAAGAGCAAGAGGATGAAGACGCCGCGCCGCGGGTCCTCGGCAAAGGCGTGCACCGAGGTCAAGACGCCCGAGCGCACCAGAAACGTGCCGATCAGCGACAGCGAAAAGGTGAGGATCGCGAGAAGGATCGTCCACGCTTTGAGCGTGTCGCGCTTTTCGACGACGATCGCCGAGTGCAACAGCGCGGTGCCGATGATCCACGGCATGAACGACGCATTCTCGACCGGGTCCCAATACCACCAGCCGCCCCAGCCGAGCGTGTAATACGACCACCAGCTCCCCATCGCGATGCCGATGGTGAGCGCGCACCACGCGGCCAAGGTCCACGGGCGCACCCAGCGCGCCCAGGCCGGGTCGACCCGGCCCTCGATCAGCGCCGCGATGGCAAAGCAGAACGTGATCGAAAAGCCGACATAGCCGGCGTAGAGCATCGGCGGGTGGAATGCGAGGCCGCGATCCTCGAGAATCGGGTTAAGGCCATTGCCGTCGGCCGGCACCGGGAAGAGCCGCAAAAACGGGTTCGAGGTAAAGAGGATGAAGAGCAAAAACCCGACGCAGATCATCCCCTGCACCGACAGCACCCGCGCCCGCAAGGCCGGCGGCAGGTTGCCGCCGAACACCGCCACCCCCGCGCCAAAGAGGGCCAGCATGAACACCCAGAGGATCATCGACCCCTCGTGGTTGCTCCACACGCCGGTGATCTTGTAGAGGAGCGGTTTCTCGACCGACGAGTTGGCCGCGACGTTGAGCATCGAAAAGTCGCTGGTCGCATAGGCGTGCATCAGCGCCAGGAACGCGGTCGCGATAAAGACGAACTGCGCCAGCGCCGCCGGGCGTGCCAAGGCGATCAGCGCGCCGTCATTCTTCGCCGCCCCGTAAAGCGGCACCACCGCCTGGATCACCGCGACGCACAGCGCGAGCACCAAGGCGAAATGCCCGATCTCGTCGATCATCCCCAATTCCTCTAGGCGCCAAAATTTCTAGGGCGCGCATCCTACGCCGGCATTATCGCAGAGAGCGGCGGCTAGCGGCAGACCTAAGGGTGTCGCAGTACCAAGCCGAATGGTGGAGGGGCACGATCAAATTTTCCCAGTAACGTTTTGCGAAGCCTTACAACGACGCCTTCTTGGTGTTCCCATATGCGTCGCGGAAGATCGACCGTCGTGCCGACGTAGAGAATACCGTGCGGCCGATTGGTCATGATGTAGAGCCATGCCCCGCTCATTGGCTTTTATTCATGGATGGCCGGGCCAAGCCCGGCCAAGGGGAAGTGGAAGGGCGAACGCACCGCTATTTGGCTGCTACAGCCTCTCTCACTCGGCGGGTCGGGGCAGTGCCGAGCGGCTGGTTGCCCTTGGCGAGTACCTCGGTCAGCGCGGCGCGGATTTCGGCGAGGCGGTCTTCCGCCTCGACCTTCGTGCCGAACAGGTTCTTGACGTAGAACACGTCGACGACCTTCTCGCCATAAGTCGAGATCTTGGCGCTCGACACCTGGAGCTTGAGACCGGTCAGTTCGCGGGTCAGCTCGTGCAGCAGGCCCGGCCGGTCGCGGCCGTTGACCTCGATCACCGTGTGCGAATAGCTGGCGTTGTTGTCGATGAGGACGCGCGGCGGCACGGTGAAGACGCTGGTGCGGCTCTGGATCGCCGGCGGCCGGGCGAATTCGCGGTGCGGCTTCAAGTCGCCGGTCAGCACGTTCTCGAACGCCACCGAGAGCCGCGCCAGCTTGTCGGGGCGGTCGACGGGTTCGCCGTTCTGGCCTTGCACCCAAAACGTGTCGAGCGCCATGCCATTGGTCATCGTCATGATCTTGGCGTCGACGATGTTGCAGCCGTTGACCGCGAGCGCCCCGGCGAGGCGCGAGAACAGCCCGGCGTGGTCGGCGGTGTAGACGGTGACCTCGGTCACCGCGCGGTGCGGGTCGATGCGCGTCTCGACCGATAGCGGCGCGCCGCTGCGCTCAGCCCCGCGCATCAGGCGGGCGTGGCGGGCGTGCGTCTCGGCGTCGAGCGAGAGCCAGTAGAACGGGTAGCCGCTGCCGGTAAAGGCGGTGAAATCCTCGTCGCTGAACTCGGGCAGCAGCTTTTTCGCCGCTTCCTGCGCTTCGGCGATCCGCGAATCGCGCGCGCCGGCGGTGGCGCCGCCGGTCATCAGATCGTGCGCGGCGTGGAACAATTCGCGCAAAAGCGCCGCCTTCCAGCCGTTCCACACCTTGGGGCCGACCGCCCGGATGTCGGCGGCGGTCAGCACCAAAAGCAGCTTCAGTCGTTCCGGCGACTGCACGCGGTCGACAAAGCCCTCGATGGTCTGCAGGTCGCTGAGGTCGCGCTTGAAGGCGGTGCTGCTCATCAACAGGTGCCAGCGCACCAGCCAGGCGACGGTCTCGGTTTCCTCGTCGGTGAGGCCGAGCCGCGGGCCCATCTTCAGCGCGATCTTTTCGCCGAGTTCGGAATGGTCGCCGCCGCGCCCCTTGGCGATGTCATGCAGCAGCACCGCGAGATAGAGCGCGCGGCGCGAGCAGATCTTCGGGGCGATCGCGGTGGCGAGCGGCAGCTCGGCTTTGAGCTGGCTGGTCTCGATCTGGTGCAGGATGCCGATCGCGAAGAGCGTGTGCTCGTCGACCGTGTAGACATGGTACATGTCGTACTGCATCTGCGCGACGACGCGGCCGAAATCGGGCACGAAGCGGCCGAAAAGCCCCGCCTCGTTCATCCGCCTGAGCGCGGTTTCCGGGTCCTTCCGCGAGGTGAGGATTTCGAGGAAGAGGCGGTTGGCCTCGGGGCTTTCGCGCAGCTCGGCGTTGGCGAGGCGCAATGACTGGGTCACCGCGCGCAAAGCGTGCGGGTGGATGTCGATCTCCTGCTCCTGCGCGACATGAAAAAGGCGCAAGAGGTTGACCGGGTCGTCCTTGAAGAAATCCTTCGACGGGATGCTGAGCCGGCCGCCATCGAGGACAAAGCCCTCAAGGCCCTTCCGGGTGCTGACGCCGCTGCCCCAGCGCAGCCAGGCGAGGCGGCGCGACGCCTTCTTTTCGTTGACCTCGAGGATCGCGCAGAAAATGCGCGTGAGGTCCCCGACATCCTTGGCGACCAGGAAATAGTGCTTCATGAAGCGCTCGACGCCGCGGGCGCCGGCATGGTCACGGTAGCCCATGCGCTCGCCGATGCGGGTCTGCATGTCGAAGGTCAGGTGCTCCTCGGCGCGGCCGGCGAGGTAGTGCAGGTGGCAGCGCACGGTCCACAGAAACTCCTGGGCGCGGGCGAACCGCTGCGATTCATCCTCCGACAGCACCTTGAGCTTGACGAGCTTCGTCACGTCGTCGATGCGGTAGATGTATTTCGCCAACCAGAAGAGGGTGTGCAGGTCTCTAAGCCCGCCTTTGCCTTCCTTGACGTTGGGTTCGA
Source organism: Allostellaceae bacterium (assembly GCA_035504235.1). Classification (GTDB taxonomy): domain Bacteria; phylum Pseudomonadota; class Alphaproteobacteria; order ATCC43930; family CGMCC-115725; genus DATARH01. The sequence continues at coordinate 8,937 of DATJSH010000191.1, forward strand.
GCTGATAGCGGCTGTCGCCGACCCGCTTGTGCCGCGCGTCGCGCTCGGCGAGCTTCTGCTCGATGAACTGAGCGGCGGTGCCGCGCGCGATCTCGCTGTCGAAGCGCGACCTCAGCTCGGTAAAGAGCGGCTGCTCGCCCCAGAGGTAGCGCGCTTCGAGGAGCGCGGTGCGGATCGTCAAGTCGGTCTTGGCGTAGCGCAGGCACTCGTCGACCGAGCGGGTCGCGTGCCCGACCTTGAGCCGCAAATCCCATAGCAGATAAAGCAGATATTCGACGACCTGCTCGGTGTGCGGGGTGCGCTTGTAGGGGGTGAGGAACAGCAGGTCGACATCGGAATAGGGCGCCATCTCGCCGCGCCCATAGCCGCCGACCGCGACCACAGTCAGCTTTTCGCCCTGGGTCGGGTTGGCGATCGGATAGACATGCTCGGTGACAAAATCGAAGGCGACGCGGATCAGCTGATCGACCAGAAAGCACTGCTCGGCGATGCAATGCGCGGCATTGCCGCCGCCTTCGAACCGTGCCTGGATCTCGGCGCGGCCGCGGTCCATCGCCTCGCGCAACAGCGCGACGACCTTGTTGCGGTCGGGTGTTGTGTCCTCGACAAGCGCCGCGAGCGCGTCGCTCAACGCGCGCCGGTCGATGATCTCCCGCTGCTTGGCGATCGCGGGCCGGGCCATGAGGCTGGTGGTCTCCGTTCAGAGGTGGCGGCCGGCATCGACCGCGATGATCGACCCCGTCGTATGCGTCAAATGGGTAACGCAGCCGATGACCGCCAGGGCGACGTCCTCGGGCTCGATCGCGCGCTTCAGTGGTGTCGCCGCCGCCGACTTGGCCATCATCTCTTCGGTGCGGCCGGGGACAAAGCCGGTATGCACCAGGCCCGGCGCGACGACGATGACGCGGATCTCGGGGCCGAGCACCCGCGCCAGCGCCATGCTCATCGTATTGAGCGCGGCTTTTGACGCGCCGTAGATGATCGAGCTGCCGGTGCCGGCGGTCGCGGCGCCCGACGAGATGTTGACGATGACCCCGTCTCCGCTCGCCTTGAGCAGCGGCGCGAAGGCGCGGATCGTCGCGAAGGGGCCGCGGACATTGGCGGTCAGCACCTGATCGATCAGATCGTCGTCGAGCGCTTCGAGATCGTGATGCGCCACCATCCGGGTGAAGCCGGCGGAGTTGACGAGAATATCGCAGCGGCCGAACTCCGCCTCGACCCCGGCTGCGACCTTTCTGATCTGCGCGGTATCTTCGAGCGGCAGGCGCACAGCCTTGTGGCCTGTGCCGGCGAGTGCCGCTACGACATGGTTCGCCCGATCGGCACCCCGATTGTAGCCGACGACGACGCGCGCCCCGGCGGCGGCGAAGAGCTTCGCGCTCTCGCGGCCGATGCCGCTGGAGGCGCCCGTCACCACCGCGACCTTGCCATCGAGCCTGCCGTCAGCCGCCATCGCCCCTGTCTCCCGCGCGTCGGATTTGCCGCGACATGCTACGCGGGCGCCCTCGCTATTGCCACTTTCTCAAATCTTGCGGCTGTCGTAGGCCCAGTGTAGCAAGGCTTGCCGCTGGCGCGGGCGGCAGGAGTGGTCGCAGGGCTCGCAATTTCGCTCGATCTGGCGGACGTGGCGGCGGATCGCCTTCCACCGCTTGATCTGCCGCATATCGTCGGCCATACGGCGGCCCCTGAAATACCGGCAATACCACTGGAACCAGCCGCGCGGGTCGTTAGGGTGAATCCAGCCCTTGGCGCGCCAAACCGAAAGTGGCTGGCTGGCGTCGATGCGGAAGTAATTGAGCGACGGGTCGCGCCGCTCGGGCGAGAGCTTGGCGCGGGCGAACCAGCCGGCCGGAAACTCGGCGCGGCAATCGGTCAGGTATTTGCCGCCAAAGACGCCGAGCGCCAGCATCTCCTTCGGGCTGAGCTCGGGGCGGAATTCGGGATCGAAATCCCGGCCTTCGGGGGCGGACAGCGCATAGCGATAGTTTTGCTGCATCCGGTCGTTGACAGTGACAATCCTCGCGGCGGCCATGTCAGAGCAACGCTCTTACGTATCGGGTCTCCATCGCATAGGCCTTGCGCGGCCCGGAAACGTTGTGCGCGATGACAAAAGACCCGTCGGCACGGAATTCGTAGCGGGTGTCATAGCGGTCGTCGGCGCAGAAATGGGTGGCCGCTCCGGCAAAGTTCGGCCCGATGCGCGCCAGCGCGATGCGATGGAAGAAGCGCGGCGGGTTCTCGGCGAAAAACACCGCGAAGCCGCTCTCGGTTTCGTCGAAAATGTAGCGGCGTCTGGCATCGAGCGTGCGGCCGTCGAACAAGTGGAGCCGGCCCTGCTCGCGATAATCGGACTTCTTGGCGTCGCATGGGGTGAACGTCGCCATCCCGGTCATCGACGACCCGTCGTCGATCGAGCGGTTGAATCGCCATTGACCGGTCAGCGACGCAAGGAAGTCGGTCAGCGGCGCAGCACCATCATCTTCTTGATCTCGGCGATCGCCTTGGCCGGGTTGAGGTTTTTCGGGCAGGTGCGGGTGCAATTCATGATCGTGTGGCAGCGGTAGAGGCGGAACGGGTCTTCGAGCGCGTCGAGGCGGTCGCCGGTCTTCTCGTCGCGGCTGTCGGCGAGCCAGCGATAAGCCTGCAAGAGGATCGCCGGCCCCAGATAGCGCTCGCCGTTCCACCAATAGCTGGGGCACGAGGTGGTGCAGCAGAAGCACAGGATGCATTCCCACAACCCGTCAAGCTTGGCCCGCTCCTCTTCCGATTGGAGGCGTTCCTTGTCCGGCGGCGGCGGCGTCTCGGTCTGCAGCCAAGGCCGGATCGCCTCGTACTGCGCATAGGCCTGGCCGAGGTCGGGAACGAGATCCTTTACCACAGGCATGTGCGGCAGCGGATAGATGTTGACGTCGCCTTTGATGTCCCCGATCGCCTTGAGGCAGGCGAGCGTGTTGGTGCCGTCGATGTTCATCGCACAGGAGCCGCAGATGCCCTCACGGCATGAGCGGCGAAAGGTCAGCGTGGTGTCGACCTCATTCTTGATCTTGATGAGTGCGTCCAACACCATCGGCGCGCAATCGGCGAGGTCGACCGTGTAGGTGTCGACCGTTGGGTTCTTCCCGTCGTCAGGGTTCCAGCGATAGATGTTGAAGCGCCGCGGCTGTTTCGCGCTTGGCGGGACCGGATGCGTTTTGCCGGTCCCGATTTTCGAGTTCCGGGGAAGTGCGAATTCGACCATCTAGCTCTCCGCGTCATTGCGAGGAGCCCGGAAGGCGACGCGGCAATCGCGGGCCATTGAGGACCAGGACGGATCGAGATTGCTTTGCTGCGCTCGCAATGACGGCATGTTCAGTAAACCCGGGCTTTTGGCGGGAACGACTGAACCTCGTTCGACAGCGTGTTCATGTGCACAGGGCGGTAGTCGAGCGTCACGTCGCACTCGCGGTCGAGCCACGCGATGGTGTGCTTCATCCAGTTGACGTCGTCGCGCTCGGGGAAATCCTCGTGCGCGTGGGCGCCGCGGCTTTCCTTGCGTGCCTCGGCCGAGTGCAGGGTTACCACCGATTGCTGCAGCAGGTTCTGCAATTCGAGCGCCTCGACGAGGTCGCTGTTCCAGATCAGCGAGCGGTCGCTGATCCCGAGTTCGTTGAAGCTGCGGGCCGCGGCGTCGATCCTCTCGACACCCTCGGTCAGCACTTCGTTGTTGCGGAACACCGCGCAGTTGTTCTGCATGATTCGCTGCATCTCGGTGCGGATCGCGCCGGCCATGCGCGGTCCCTTCGAGTGGCGCACCGCGTCGAAGTGGTCGAGCGAAGCCTCGATGCCGTTCGCGAGCGGCGGGTGCGGCGCGCCGGGGCGCACCACCTCGGCGGCGCGCTGTGCCGCGGCGCGGCCGAAGACGACGATGTCGAGCAGCGAATTGGTGCCGAGCCGGTTGGCGCCGTGCACCGAAACGCAGGCGCCTTCGCCGACGGCCATCAGTCCTGGACAGACCGCGTCAGGATCGCTTTCGGTCGGGCGCAGCGCCTCGCCGCGGTAGTTGGTCGGCACGCCGCCCATGTTGTAGTGCACGGTCGGCAGGATCGGGATCGGCTCGCGGGTCACATCGACATTGGCGAAAATCTTCGCCGTCTCCGAGATGCCGGGGAGCCGCAGGTGCAGCACCTTAGGGTCGATATGCTCGAGGTGCAGGTAGATGAAGTCGTGCTCGGCGCCGCAGCCGCGGCCCTCGCGGATCTCGATCGTCATCGCCCGGCTGACCACATCGCGCGAGGCGAGGTCTTTCGCGTGCGGCGCATAGCGCTCCATGAAGCGCTCGCCTTCGCTGTTGGTGACATAGCCGCCCTCGCCGCGCGCGCCCTCGGTGATGAGGCACCCGGCGCCGTAAATGCCGGTCGGGTGGAACTGGATGAACTCCATGTCCTGCAGCGGCAGCCCGGCGCGCAGCACCATCGCGTTGCCGTCGCCGGTGCAGGTATGCGCCGAGGTGCAGGTCAGGTAGGTGCGGCCATATCCGCCGGTCGCGAGGATCACCATGTGGGCACGGAAGCGGTGGATCGTGCCGTCGATCAGACTCCAGGCGAGCACGCCGCGGCAGGCGCCGTCGTCGTCCATGATCAGGTCGAGCGCGAAATATTCGACAAAGAACTCGGCGTTGTTGCGCAGCGACTGCTGATAGAGCGTGTGCAGGATCGCGTGGCCGGTGCGATCGGCGGCGGCGCAGGCGCGGTTGGCTGGCTGGCCCTCGCCGAACTCCATCATGTGGCCGCCGAACGGCCGCTGGTAGATCTTGCCCTCGTCGGTGCGAGAAAACGGCACGCCGAAATGTTCGAGCTCGTAGACGGCGGGAATCGCGTTCCGGCACATGTATTCGATCGCGTCCTGGTCGCCGAGCCAGTCGGAGCCCTTGACCGTGTCGTACATATGCCAGCGCCAGTCATCCGGCCCCATATTGCCGAGCGCGGCGCCGATCCCGCCTTGCGCCGCGACGGTGTGGCTGCGTGTCGGGAACACCTTGGAGATGCAGGCGGTCTTCAGTCCAGCGACCGTGCAGCCGAGCGTCGCGCGCAAGCCGGCGCCCCCGGCGCCGACGACGACGACGTCATAGGCGTGATCGGTGATCGAATAGGCGGGCATGGTTCGCTCCGGTCTCTCTAGGCGGCAAAGGCCAGGGTCAGCACCGCGAGTATCCCCCGCGCGACAAGCACGATGCACCAAAGCCGCATCACGATGATCAAGCCGAGCTTCCAGGCTTCGCTATGGATGTAGTCCTCGATGACCACCTGTAGCCCGAGCGCCATATGATAGATGGCGGCGACGATCAGTAGGACCGTGAACACCGCCGACATCGGCGAATGCATCCAGGCGACCATCGCGGCGCGGTCGGCGCCGATCATCCCCAACGCGGCGATGACAAACCAGATCGCAAGCGGCACCAGCGCGATCGCGGTGATGCGCTGCAACCACCAGTGCTCGACGCCTTCCTTGGCCGAGCCAAGGCCCAGCACGCGGCCCAAGGGAGAGCGCATGGGGCTCGCGGCCATCTCTAGAACTCCCAGCGTGAAAGGCCGATGCTCCAAACGATGACCGTCAGCGCCGCGGTCGCGACGAGGACGGCCCAGCCGCTGGCATAGACGCTCTTCAATTCGAGGCCTCGCCCGGTATCCCACCACAGATGCCGGATGCCGTTGCACAGGTGATAGAACAGCGCGACGCTGCACCCGAACAGCATGACAAGCCCAATGGGCGAACCGAGAAAGCCTTGAAAACCGGCAAAAGCAGCGGCTCCGTCGGCGGCGGAACCGAACCACGACACCAGCAGAACGGCGCCCACGACCAATGCGATGCCGGTTATCCGGTGCAGGATCGACAATACCGAGGTGAGCTGCCAGCGGTAGATTTGCAGATGGGGAGATAAGGGCCGCGGGTCGGAGATCATCGCTTCTTGTCCCGGCGGAAGGTACGCCAAGCAGGCTGCCAAGCAGTCTGAATATGTCGAGGTTGACTTAGACCCCGCCCCCCGAGGTGTCAACCGAACGCACCCGCGCGAAACTATTGGCTGATATGCCTGTCTCGTCTACTCCGCCGCTTGCCGGAGGGGCTTTGGGTAGAAGCTGTCGTAAAGCTCCGGCCGTTGCCATTGCTCGGACAGCACGCCCTGCTTGGCGCCGCAGGTCTCGGATGAAGCGCCGCCGTCGCGGCTGTTGCGCAGCTCGCGCACCCGGTCGAGGCTCACCTCGACCACCCCCATTCCCGCGACCTCGCTCTCATAGAGGATCGATTCGGGAGAGGTGACGATGGCGAGGCCGCGATCGGCATGGCTGATGAGGTTCTGGGTCGAGACGACGATCGCCAAATTCTCGATCGCCCGCGCCCACAGCAGCGTGCGCCAGGTCTCCCACAGCCGGCGCTTGTCGAGCCCGGCGGGCATGAAGATGAGCTCGGCGCCGCGCAGGGCGAGCGCGCGGGTCACCTCGGGCATGTAGACCTCGCTGCACATCGCCAAGCCGACCTTGCCGTGTTTGGTTTCGAAGACCGGATAGTCGCTGCCGGCGACGTACTGGAACTCCCAGTACTCGCCGCCGGTGTAGATCCATGGACCGTTCGGGTGGCTGCGGCGATAGCGCGCCACCGGACGGCCGTCGGGGAACGCCATGCAGGTGAGGTTGTAGGCGGTCGCTTTCGCGGCATTGATCGGCTCGATCGTGCTGAACACGGCATGGACGCCGTGTTTCGCGGCGGCGTCGGCGATGCGCGGCGCGGGATCGTAATGCGCCGGCATCCGCCACGGCCCGGGGTAGTTTTCCGGGAAGCAGACGAAGTCCGCGCCCTGGCTCGCCGCCCGCGCGATCCAATCGACCGCAGCGGCGACATTTGCCTCGTCATCGGGCGGCGGCACGGTGACGGGTTGCACCACGGCGATATGGAAACCGGCCATGACACGCCTCCCCCTTTAGCGCCCGCCGCGCGTGCCGAAATCGATGCGCGGGTCGATGAACATATAGGTCAAGTCGCTGATCAGCTTGAGCACCAGCCCGATCAGCGTGAAGACGTAGAGCGTCCCGAACATGATCGGGTAGTCACGGTTGATCGCCGCGTCGAAGCCCAACAGGCCGAGCCCGTCAAGGGAAAAGATCACCTCGATCAACAGGGATCCCGTAAAGAGGATCGAGACGAACGCGGCGGGGAAGCTTGCCACGACAAGCAGCATAGCATTGCGGAAGATGTGACCGTAAAGCACGCGCTGTTCGCTCGCCCCCTTGGCGCGCGCGGTCAGCACGTATTGCTTGTTGATCTCGTCGAGAAAGCAGTTCTTGGTCAGCATCGTCAAGGTCGCGAAGCTGCCGATCACCAGCGCGGTGATCGGCAGCGCGATGTGCCAGAAATAATCGGCGATCTTCATCGGCCAGGCGAGGCTCCACCAGTTGTCGCTGACGAGGCCGCGCAGCGGAAAGATCGTCAGATAGCTGCCGCCGGCGAACAGGACGATCAGCAAGACCGCGAAAAGGAAACTCGGCACCGCGTAGCCGACAATGATGACAGTCGAGGTCCAGACGTCGAAGTTGCTGCCGTCCTTCACCGCCTTGCGGATGCCCAGGGGGATCGACACGAGGTAGGTGATGAGCGTCGTCCATAACCCGATCGAGATGGACACCGGCAATTTCGATCGGATCAGGCTGACGACGCTGCGGTCCTGAAAGAAGCTGTCGCCGAAATTGAACATCACGTAGTTCTTCATCATCAGCTCGAAGCGCTCCAGCGGCGGTTTGTCGAAGCCGTATTGGTGCACGAGCTGTTTGATGAGCGCTGGGTCGATGCCCTGCGCGCCGCGGTAAAAGCTGCTTTCGTTGCCTTGCGCCGGCGCGACCTCGTTGGCGCCGCCGGTGACGCGCGAGGTGGCGCTCACCATGTTGCCCTTGAGCTTGGCGATCATTTGCTGCACGGGGCCGCCCGGCGCCGCCTGGATGATGACGAAATTCACCACCATGATCGCGAACAGGGTGGGGATCATCAAAAGGATG
>DATJSH010000192.1:0-19701 GCA_035504235.1 Allostellaceae bacterium
GTCGCCGACACCGCGCGGGTGCTGTCGCGCTATGTCGACGCGATCATGATCCGCACCAATCACCAGCAGAAGCTCGACGAGCTGGCGCACTACGCGACGGTACCGGTGATCAACGGCCTGACCGACGCCTCGCACCCCTGCCAGATCATGGCCGATGTCATGACCCTTCAGGAAAAGAAGGGGCCGATGGCAAGCACGGTCGTGGCGTGGAGCGGCGACGGCAACAATGTCGCGGCGAGCTGGATCCACGGCGCGGTGCGCTTCGGCTTTGAGCTGCGTCTCGCCTGCCCCGCGGAGCTGGCGCCCGAACCGCGCCTCATCGATTGGGCGCGGCGCGAGGGCGGCCGTGTGAGCTTCACCACCAGCCCCGAGCAAGCGGTCGCCGGCGCCGATTGCGTCGTCACCGACACCTGGGTGTCGATGGGCGCCGAGGCCACCGTCAACCGTCACAATTTGCTGCAGCCCTATCAGGTCAACGATCACCTGATGCGCGAGGCGAAGCCCGACGCCATCTTTATGCACTGCCTGCCGGTGCATCGCGGCGAGGAAGTCACCGCCGCGGTCATCGACGGGCCGCAATCGGTGGTGTGGGACGAGGCGGAGAACCGGCTGCACGTGCAGAAGGGCATTCTCGCCTGGTGCCTGGGTTGACCGGGCGGCTAAAGAACCCCGCTGACCCTTATTTGTCGGAAGCGAAGATGTTTCCCTGCCTGACGGTACAGCTATAGGTGCTAACCGTCATGGAAGCCAACTGCGCGGCATAGCCCCACCTCCGTATATGCATGACCCTCCCCGTCACCGGGTCGGGTTGTAGCGCGACGGCGAACGTGCAGGCCGTCCGGCTCGGATCGACCGCGATCGTGTAGACCTGGAACCCCTCGTTGTCCTTGGCGATCCAGGTGAGGCGGTTCCTTTCCATGGTCCAGACGCCTAGCTTGCCCCGGACCCCCTCCATAACCTTATCGGGCGCCGCGACGTTGGATGTGTGGTCGACACCGCCAACACCGTAATCCGTGTTTCCATAGCTGAACACGTTGCCAGCCAGACTGACGTAAATCTGTTTATGCGTCGTCAATGTGCCAGCAGCAGCGTATTGTTTGCTCGCTTGGGGATCGTTGTACGCAAACGCGATGCGGGCTGTTACGTCGATCGAGTAGCCCTTGAGATCGTCCGCCGCCACTGCCGCGACGCAGGAAGCGAGCGCTCCGAAAATCACGCCGGCAATGGCTGTGGTGTATTTGAACACGCTGCACCTTCCTGTTCGTCATAGTTCCTTCCAACGTATCATTGCGCCGGCAAATTCGGGCACGCGGCGTGGACGAAACAACTAGCCGCCCTATATAGTCCTCGCGCCCTGTCATGCGCCGGGCGACCATACCGATGGCCGGGAAATACCCGGCCATGACAATTTCTAGCGGAGCCCAGCCACATTGTCCGACGATCTAGCGCCCCGAACCGACGACGTCGTTCAGCCGTTTCAGCTTGATCCGTTCGCGCTGCGCGGCCGGCTGGTGCGGTTGGGGCCGACGGTCGACCGCATCCTCGCCCAGCACGACTATCCGGAGCCGGTGGCGGCCCTGCTCGGCGAGGCGATCACGCTCGCGGTCATGCTGGCCGGCGCGCTCAAATACGATGGCGTCTTCACCCTGCAGACCAAGGGCGACGGCCCGGTGCGCCTGCTCGTTGCCGACGTCAAGACCGACGGCGCGGTGCGTGGCTACGCGCAATACGACGCGAAGCGGCTGGGCGAGGTCGTGCCCGAAAGCGACGAAAGCCCCTCGGTGCCAAAGCTGCTCGGCGCCGGCTACATCGCCTTCACCGTCGACCAAGGCGACGATACCGAACGTTACCAGGGAATCGTCTCGATCACCGGTGCGACGCTCGCCGAGTGCGCGCAGCATTATTTCCGTCAATCGGAGCAGTTGCAGGCCGGGTTGAAGCTCGCGGTGGCGCGCGCCGGCGACGACGGCCAATGGCGTGCCGGCGGGCTCATGCTACAGCGCGTGCCGCCTGAAGGGGGGTACACTGTCATCGCCGACGATGTCGAGGATGCCTGGCGCCGGGTGATGGTGCTGATGAGCTCGGCGACCTCGGCCGAGCTGGTCGCGCCCGATCTGCCGCCGCGCCGGCTGCTATGGCGGCTGTTTCACGAAGAGAAGGTGCGCGTCTACCAGACGCATGCGGTCGAGGCGCGCTGCCGCTGCTCGCGCGAGCGCATCGCCGGCATCCTCAAGGCCTTCCCGGCGGACGAGATCGACGAGATGAAGAAGGAGGCGGTCACCACCGTCACCTGCGAATTCTGCAACACGAAGTACGAATTCGCCGCCGAGGAACTGGCGGAAATCGCCGACGCTTAGCCTGACGCCATCGTCATTCCCTCTCCCCGTTGATGGGGAAAGGGCAAGTGCATTGCGCCTCACTTCTTCCGCGCGTCCGAGATCAGCTGCTTCAGGTCGCTGGCGCTGATCGCGCCGGGGATGATCGTGTCGCCGACGATAAACGACGGTGTGCCGTCGAGGTCGAGCGACTTGCCGAGGTCGAGATTGGTCTTCAGCTCCTTCTCGATGTCGGGCGCGTTCATATCCTGCTTGATGCGGTCGACATCGAGCCCGACAGAGGCGGCGACCTTGAAGATCACGGCCTCGTCGATGTGGCCGCTCGTGTTCATCATCGCGCGGTGAAAGGCGTCGTATTTGCCCTGTTTCCGCGCCGCGAGGGCGACGTGCGCGGCAAACTCGGATTCCGGCCCCAGCACCGGAAATTCCTTGAACACGAACTTGAGCTGACGGTCGTCGCCCAACAGTTTTTCGAGTGACGGTTCGACCTGTTTGCAATAGGGGCAGCGATAATCGAAGAACTCGACCAGCGTCACATTGCCATTGGGGTTGCCGGCGACCGGCGATTCCGGGTCGTCGTAGACCTGCTGGCTTCCGGCGACGAGCGCCTGGGCGGTCTTGTCCTTTTCGTCGGCCTTCAGCTTGTCGTCGGCCGCCTGGATCGCATCGATCAGCACGTCGGGGTGGCTTTTCAGATATTGGCCGACGATCGCCTCGATCTCCTTCTTCTGATCGGCGGTGAAGTCCGAAGCCATCGCAAGCGACGGCCGCGCGACTCCGAGGACCGACCCGGCGAGCAGCACGGCGAACACAAAACGCAGGGGCATGACACACACTTTCCGCAGACGGGGTGGCGAGACAGTCTAATCGGTATCGAGATCTTTCGCCTGGCGCTGGATTTCCTCGGCGCGCTGATAGGCCGGCGAGCCGTGCGGCAGGATTTGCTTGGCGCGCTGCGCCTGCTGCTGCGCGTCCTTTTTCTTGTCGTCGACCAGCGCTTCCTCGGCGAGAGCCAGGGCGGCCTTGCCAAGCTGCCCATCGCGGCCGTAGGCGATGGCGAGCAGCCGCCACACCATATCCTCGCGGTCTTCGACGCGCGAGGCGTCTTCGAGATACGCAGTGGCGCGCTTGTTGAGCGACGGGTCGTGGCTCTCGATATAGGTCTGCGCCAGCGAAATGCGGATGAGCGCCGCCTCGGGCGCCAGCTTCACCGCCTGTTCGTAGGGTGCTATCGCCTCGCGGATGCGGCCGTTCTCAAACAGCATCTGGCCTTTCAATTCTTCGTAATAGGGGTTTTTCGGGAAGTCGCGGATCAGCCCGTCGATTTCGGCTCGCGCCTTGTCGAGCTGCGGGATGCGGTAATAGGCGATTGCCCGGGCATAGCGCGCGTCTGGCGAATGGTCGCTCGGCGGGTAGGCGCGCAAGGTCGCCGAGGGATCGTCAAGAAACGCGTGCAGCTTGACCTGGACCGTCTTCAGCAGCGCCACGAATTGCGGCGGGTCGGGCGCATCGGAATGGGGCGACTCCTCGACATGGTGCCGCACATACTCGATGCGCTCGCTGGTCAGCGGGTGAGTGCGCGCCCACGGATCGGTCGGCTCCCCGCCCAACGGCTCGTCCGCCTGCAGTATCTCGAAGAACTTGAGGAGCCCTTTCGACGACTGGCCGCTGCGGTCGAGGAACTTCATCGCCGCGTGGTCGGCTGTCGCCTCTTGCGCGACCGAGAAGCTCATAAAGGCGCGCGCGCCCTCGCCTTGCGCGGCGAGCAGCGCCGCGCCGCTGCCGCCTCCTACCACCCCGGCGCCAAACGCGATAGCCGAGGCGATGATCGTCTCGATGCTGGCGTTCTTCATCGCTTCGAGCGCGCGCAGAATGTGGCCGCCGGCGATATGGCCGGTTTCGTGCGCCATGACGCCGATCAGCATGTTCGGGGTTGCGGCGCGCTCGATGAGGCCGCTGTTGAGAAAGATCGCCTGGCCGCCGGCGACAAACGAGTTCAGCTGCGGATCGTCGACGACGTAGATGCCCATCGTCGCGGCATCGAGCCCGGCGACGCGCCAAATCGGCGTTCCCAGCGTGCGGATGTCGTTCTCGATCTCGGTGTCGCGCAGGATCGTGCCGCCGTTGGCGGTCTCGTCGTCGGCGTGGCACCAACCGGGGCGCGGCGACGCGACGGCGAGCAGGATCGCCGCGGCAAACAGAATGCGGATACCGGAAAGACCCCGCCCCCCGGGTCGGTTGCTCACGGGGCCCGTTTTGTCACTGGATCAACCGTGTCCACCAGCCGCGCCGGGGAGATTCGGGCTTTTCCGTGACGGCATGAAGATCGACCCCTTCGGGAACGGCCGGCGCGCCCCGGGGGCGCGCAGCGGGCCGCGGCTCAGCCACGGCCCTGTCGCCATTGCCTACGGCGACCGTTTCGAGCTCGCGCGCCGGCTCCGGCGCCGGCGCGACCGAAGGGATCTCGGCGCTTTCGACCGCCGCCTCGACGAGCTGTTCGACGACGGGCTCCTCGACAGCGACGGGCTCCGGCGCTCCGGTTGATGAGGGGATTTCACCGCCCCCGGCGTCATAAGAGCGGAAGGGTGACGGGCGCTCGCCACCGCTCGCTTCCGGCGGGATTTCGGCGCCCTCGACCGCGGCCGTGACGAGCTCTTCTGCCGGCGCCTGCTCGGCGCCATTCTCCGCGCCGTCGCGGCTGCGCCAGCGGCCGCCGCGGCGGCCGCGACGCCGGCGCCCGCGGTGCTCGCCGTCGCCGTGCTCATGGTCGCCGCCCCGGTCCTCGGCCTCGGCTACAGCTTGCTGCCGCTCGCCGTCCTCGGTCCTAGCCTCCGCTATCCGTTCCTCCTGGGGCGACTCGGGGCGACGGTGGTCGCGGCCTTCCTCGCCGCGACGCCCGCGCCGGCGGCGCCGGCGGCGGCCGCCGCGCTCGTCATCGCTCCGATCGCGCCGGTGCTCGCCCGATTGCGCCTCGCGGTCCTCGCCGTTGCGCTTCGACGGCGCTTCGACGAAATCTTCCTCATCTTCCTCGACGTCGTCTTCGACCTCGACGGGTGGCACCGCGGCGACGCGTGGCGGCGGCGCTTCGCCGGCGGCAAAGGCGCGCAGCCGCTCCAGGCGGAAATTCGGCGGCACAAGCGCGTCATCGCGGCCGACGATGACCTTGAGCCCGTAACGCGCCTCGATCTGCGCCAGCGACTCGCGCTTCTGATTGAGGATGTAAAGCGCGACGCCGGTCGGCACATAGATGCAAAGCTCCGCCGTACGACTGCGCGCGCCTTCCTCCTCGATCGCGCGCAGCACATGAAGCGCCGTCGATTCGGTCGAGCGGATAAAGCCGGTGCCGCCGCAATGCGGGCAGGGTTGGGTCGAGGCCTCGGCAAGCGAGGGCCGCAACCGCTGCCGCGACATCTCCATCAGACCGAAGGCGCTGATCCGGCCCACCTGGATGCGCGCCCGATCGTTTTTCAGCGCCTCCTTGAGCCGGCGCTCCACCGCCGAGTTGTGGCGGTGCTCCTCCATGTCGATGAAATCGATGACGATGAGTCCGGCAAGATCGCGCAGCCTAAGCTGCCGCGCGATCTCGTCGGAAGCTTCGAGATTGGTGCGCAGCGCCGTCTCTTCGATGTTGCGCTCGCGCGTCGCGCGGCCCGAGTTGACGTCGATCGAGACCAGCGCCTCGGTCTGGTTGATGACGATGTAGCCGCCGGAGCGCAATTGCGCGATCGGCGAGTGCACCGCATCGATCTGGCTTTCCACCTGATAGCGATGGAAGAGGCTGACCAGCGGGTCGCGATAAGACTGCACGCGCCTCGCATGACTGGGGGTCAGCATGCGCATGAAGGATTTAGCGGTCTTGTATCCCTCCTCGCCTTCGACCACGACCTCATCGATGTCGCGCGCATAGAGGTCGCGGATCGACCGCTTGATCAGGTTGCCTTCTTCGTAGATCAGCGCGGGCGCGGTCGATTGCAGCGTGAGCTCGCGAATCTCGCTCCACAACCGCATCAGATATTCGTAGTCGCGCTTGATCTCGGCCTTCGAACGCTCAGAACCTGCGGTACGGACGATGACCCCCATGCCCTCCGGGATGTCGAGGTCTTCGAGAATCTCCTTCAGCCGCCGCCGGTCGCTGATGCTGGTAATCTTGCGCGAGACGCCCCCGCCGCGCGCGGTGTTGGGCATCAGCACACAATAGCGGCCGGCGAGCGACAGATACGTGGTAAGCGCCGCGCCCTTGTTGCCGCGCTCCTCCTTGGCGACCTGCACCAGCATGATCTGCCGGCGCTTGACGACTTCCTGGATCTTGTAGTGACGCGAGGAATACGAGCGGCGCCGCTCGGTCTCGCGTTCCTCGGCTTCCTCGTCGTCGTCGAGCGTGGCGATCTCCTCGGCCGGCGTCGGTTCGACCGACTCGAAGAACGGCTCGCTCGACACCACCGATTCGATCGGCGCCGCCATTTCGACGTCGCTGACATCGGCCGGCAGCTCGCCGGAAGGCTCGTCAACTCCCGCCTCGTCGGCCATCGCGACCACGTCGCCCGCCGCTCCCGCCGCCCGCGGCTGGGCTTCACGATCGCTCGCGACCGGGGCCGCTTCCGGGAGCGCCGCGGCGATCGCGACCGGCGCTTCGTCGCCTGGGGCCTCATCGCGCCGGTCTTCAGCCGCCCCCGCCAGCTCATCGAAGACTTCGCCTGGAACCTCCCCCGGCATGTCGTCAGGCGAACCGCCGGCAGGCGCATTGATGCTGACGGCGTCGGGCAGCTCGACCGGGATGTCCATGGCCGGCGTCGCGCTCTCGACCGCGGTCGCCGGCGAATCGCCACCCGCCTCAGGCGGGTCGTATTCCCCGGTCTCGCGGTCGCTGACAGGGATCCGATAATAGTCGGGATGGATTTCGCTGAACGCCAGGAAGCCGTGGCGGTTGCCGCCGTAATCGACGAATGCCGCCTGCAGCGACGGCTCGACCCGCGTTACCTTGGCGAGATAGATGTTGCCTTTGACCTGCTTCTTGGTCGACGACTCGAAGTCGAACTCTTCAAGCCGGTTGCCGCTGAGAACCACCACCCGAGTCTCTTCGGGATGGGCGGCGTCGATGAGCATCTTTTTTGCCATTCGGCCAAACTCCGGGACGCGCCTTTGCTCCCGCGGCGAAAGCGGGCGGCGCTGTCCATTGTGCAAAGAGGCCGAGGGAACCAGTCCCTTGAGCGTTTGTCGGGGCGTCGCGGAAATCTGTCATCGGCGTCGCGGTCGAAAATTCGCACCCGGCCTCGGGGTTCAGTCAATTGCATCGCCCGGTGCTGCTGCGGCGATCTGCCGAGGGTCGCGGGCGAGCGTCCCAACGCCGCCGGGCTCGGCCCGAGCGACGAAATTTGTACTTGGTAATGTAACGGGCCAACCCGTTCTCCACAATGTTTTCGTCCGCTTGGGGGCTTGTAGTAGCGGTTGGATGGGCCATTTGATCGCTGGCGGTTGCCGATCCGGGCGGTTCCTCAACCAAATCGGCCTTGGAAACCCCCGGATGTTGGCGCATAAGGGCCGCCGCCAGGAAAGCGGCAGGGGAAAGCCGGTATCGATTCGGCCGTGACCGGCGCCAAGGAGTGCGCTCAGTTTGCGTACCTTGACCAGATTGGTTCGCCTTCTTTTTGTCTGCGTGGTTCTGCTGGCGATCATCGGCGGCGGATTCGGCGGGCTGACAATCTGGTATTTCGGCCGCGACTTGCCGGATTACCAGCAGCTCGCCAATTACCAGCCGCCAATCACCACGCGCGTGCTCGCCGGTGACGGGCGACTGGTCGCCGAATATGCCGCCGAGCACCGCGTCTTCGTGCCGATCGCCGCCATTCCGAAGCAGGTGATCGCCGCTTTTCTCGCCGCCGAGGACAAGAACTTCTACACCCATCACGGCGTCGACCCGATCTCGATGCTGCGCGCGGCCGTCACCGACATCGGACGCTGGCACTCGAGCCGCCGCCCGATCGGCGCCTCGACGATCACCCAGCAGGTCGCCAAGAACATGCTCTTGTCGAACGAGCTGTCGATCTCGCGCAAGATCAAGGAGGTGCTGCTCGCCACGCGGATCGACGAGGCGCTGCCCAAGGATCGCATCCTCGAACTGTACCTCAACGAAATCTATCTCGGCGCCGGTGCCTATGGCGTTGCCTCGGCAGCGCTCATCTATTTCGACAAGCCGCTCGACGAGTTGACGCTCGGCGAAGCGGCGTTTCTCGCCGGGCTGCCGAAGGCGCCCTCCAACTATAATCCCATCCGCTTCCCCGACGCGGCGCGGATGCGGCGCAATACCGTGCTCGACCAGATGCAGGAAGCCGGCTTCGCCACGGCAGCCGAGGTCGCCGCCGCCAAGGCCGATCCGGTCGCGGTCCGCCACCGCGAAGCCACCGAGATCGTCGATGCGCCCTATTTCGCCGAGGAGGTGCGGCGCGAGCTGATCGCCCGCTTTGGCGAGAAGATGGTCTATGAGGGCGGCCTCACCGTGCACACCAGCCTCGACGGCACACTTCAGGCCGACGGCGACAAGGCGCTGCGCGACGGGCTCATCGCCTACGATCACGCGCATGGCGGCTGGCGCGGTCCCGTCGACCACATCGCGCTCAGCGCCGATTGGGCCGGCACGCTCGCCGCGGTGCCGTTACCCCCCGGCGCCGACGCGATGAACTGGCAGATCGCGGTGGTGATGCGGACTGAAGGCGACGGTGCCGAGATCGGCCTCAAGGACGGCTCGACCGGCCGCATTCCCTTTGCGCAGATGCGCTGGGCGCAGCGCGTGCTCGAGGACGGCCGTTTCGGCGGCTACCCGCGCGGCGCCGCCGACGTGGTGAAGCCGGGCGACGTCGTGCTGGTCGAGCCGCTGCCGGAAACGCCCGAGCCGGCGAAAAAGCCCGGGCCGATCCACAAGGTCGCCGCCGGCGTGCCGGAAAAGCCGGCGGCACTCTACAATCTCTGCCAGATCCCCGAAATTTCCGGCGCCCTTGTCTCGATCGATCCGCATACCGGGCGGGTGCTGGCGATGTCGGGCGGGTTCAGCTTCGAGATCAGCCAGTTCAACCGCGCCACCCAGGCGCACCGGCAGCCCGGCTCGTCGATCAAGCCCTTTATCTACCTGACCGCGCTGCAACGCGGCTTCACCCCGTCGACCATGGTGTCCGACGACCCCGTCTCGATCGATCAGGGTCCGGGGATGCCGCCGTGGACGCCGGGCAACTACGAATCCGGCGAGTATGCCGGGTCGGTGCCGATCTATGTCGCGCTCGAGCATTCGCTCAACATCGTCACCGCGCGCATCGCCCAGATGCTCACCATGGAACCGATCGGCGAGACCATCGAGAATTTCGGCATCATGGACCAGATGCCGCGCGAATATTCGATGTCCTTGGGCGCCGGCGAGACCACCCCGCTGCGCCTCACCGCCGCCTATGCGATGCTCGTCGACGGCGGCAAGAAGCTCACGCCGACCCTCATCGACAGCGTGCAGGACAGAAACGGCGTGACGATCTTCCGCGCCGACAACCGCCCCTGCCCCGACTGCAACAATGTCGAGTGGAACCACCAGCCGCCGCCCGTCATCCCCGACAAGCGCGACCAGCTCGCCGACCCGGTCGCCGACTATCAGATCATCCAGATGATGCAAGGCGTCGTCGCGCGCGGCACCGGTGCGACGGTCGCGGCGGTCGGCAAGCCGATCGCCGGCAAGACCGGCACCACCAGCGATTGGCGCGATGCGTGGTTTCTCGGCTTTACCCCGAACCTCGCCGCCGGGGTCTATATCGGCTTCGACAATCACGACAGCCTCGGCCGCGGCGAGCAGGCCGCAGTGGTGTCGGCGCCGGTGTTCCGCAATTTCATGATCGCCGCGACCAAAGATGCGCCAGCCACCGAGTTCCACATCCCGCCGGGATTGCAGATGTACCGCGTCAACCCAGATACGATGCAGCCGCCCGAAGGCGGCGCGCCGTCGATCTGGATCGCCTATAAGCCGGGTACGTCGCCCGGCTCCAACCCCGACATGGGGCCGCAAGGTGTGGCGGGCGAGGGGTCGCCGCTGATCAGCGGCGGCGAAGCGGCGCGCCAGCCGTCCTCGGGCACCGGCGGGTTATATTGAGGATTGAGGGAAGCAAGACCAATGCGTGCGGAAACCCAGGCCATCGTCGACGACATCCAGAAGTCGCTCTCCTTGCTGCGGAGGCATCTTTGACTGGGATGTCGCGAACCGGCGCCTCGCCGAGCTGAACGAAAAGGCTGAGGACCCGAATTTCTGGAGCGACCCGGAAGAGGCGCAAAAGCTGTCGCGCGAGCGCGCCCGGCTCGACAATCTCGTCGGCGGCTACAAGCGCATCGAGCAAGACTACAACGACGCGGTCGAGCTGATCGAATTGGGCGAGGCCGAAGGCGACGACGCGGTCGTCAAGGAGGCCGAAGCGGCGCTCGAGCGGATGCGCGCCGAGGCCGCCAAGCGCGAGCTCGAAAGCCTCTTGTCGGGCGAGGCCGACGGCAACGATTGCTATCTCGAAGTCCATGCCGGCAGCGGCGGCACCGAGGCGCAGGACTGGGCCGAGATGCTCTTGCGCATGTACGCGCGCTGGGCCGAGGCGCACGGCTACAAGGTCGAATGGGTCGAGGAGAGCGCCGGCGAAGGCGCCGGCATCAAATCGGCGACCGTGCTGGTCAAGGGCAGCAACGCCTATGGCTGGCTCAAGACCGAAAGCGGCGTGCACCGCCTGGTGCGCATCTCGCCGTTCGACTCGGCGGCCCGCCGGCACACGAGTTTTGCCTCGGCTTGGATCTACCCGGTCATCGACGACAAGATCGACATCCAGATCGAGGACAAATACCTGCGCGTCGACACCTATCGCTCGTCGGGCGCCGGCGGCCAGCACGTCAACAAGACCGACAGTGCGGTGCGCCTGACTTATGCCCCGCCCGGCGAGGAGCCGGTCGCGGTCGCCTGCCAGAGCGAGCGCTCGCAGCACCAGAACCGCGCCCAGGCCTTCGCGATGCTGCGCGCCCGGCTCTACGAGCTCGAATTGCAAAAGCGCGAGGCGCAGACCGACGCGATGAACGCGTCAAAGACCGATATCGGCTGGGGCCACCAGATCCGCTCTTACGTGCTGCAGCCCTACCAGATGGTCAAAGACCTGCGCACCGGGGTCGAGATCGGCAACGCGCCGGCGGTGCTCGACGGCGATATCGACCGGTTTCTCTCGGCCGCGCTCGCCGCGCGCATCCAGGGCGCCGACGCGATCAAGGCGGAATAATCGCACATGCGTAATTGGCCGCAATCGCCCCTGAACGGGACTTTTCGACATTGCCTTTTGGGGCGGGAGCGGACGAGGCCACTCGCACGTTTACTCACCGACAACCATGGCTGATCCGAGGCAAATCGGGGGGAGGTTGCGGACCGGGACGATTCGCTGCGGGCGATCGAACAGAAAACGCCCTCTCGGCCCTGGCCTACTTGGGCACCATCTCGCGGGGCACTGACGTTTGGACCCCGGCGCCCGCGAGCGCGCGCACCCTCGTCTCGTCCTTGGCGAGGTCCTGCGCCTCTCCCGAATGAACGATGCGTCCGTCGCTGAGCACGTAGACCCGGTCCGCGACCTCAAGACCAAAGCGGGCATTCTGCTCGACCAGCAAAATCGAGATGCCCTCACTGCGCATTTTCGCGACAACCTGGAGGACCTCGCGGACCAAGAGCGGCGCCAGGCCCTGCGAGGGCTCATCGAGCAGCAGCACTTGAGGATTGACCAGCAGCGCGCGGGCAATCGCGAGCATTTCCTGCTCGCCGCCGGAGAGTTGGCGTGCCATGGCGTCGCGCCGCTGGCCGAGATTGGGAAACAGCTCCAGCACGCGTTGCAACGACCAGCCGCCCGGCCGGCTAATCGGCACCGTCAAATTCTCGAGTACGGTCAGGTTGGGAAAGACGTGCCGCCCTTCTGGCACATATCCAACCCCGAGCCGGGCGATCCTGAATGGCCGCCAATTCGCCGTCGCTTGTCCGAGAATATGGACGCTGCCCTCGCGCGCCGGGGTCAGGCCCATCAGGCTGCGCAAGGTCGTCGTCTTTCCAGCCCCGTTTCGACCCAGCAGGGTGACGATCTCACCCTCGCGGACTTCGAGTGAAATGCCGTGCAGGATGTGGCTCTTGCCGTAGTAGGTCTGAAGGTTTTCGGCCTTCAGAACGACCGCGCTCACTGCGGCCCTCCCAGATAGGCTGCTTGCACGAGGGGGTTTGCCGCCACGTCAACAGGCGCTCCGGCCGCAAGAACTTTTCCGTAGTTGAAAACCGTGATGCGCTGCGCGATGCCGAACACAAGGTCCATATCGTGCTCGATAAAAAGAATGCTCACGCCTTGCCGCGTATGCAGGTGACGGATCAGCTCGACCATGCGATCGGTCTCCTCCTCGCCCATTCCCGCAGTGGGCTCGTCGAGCATTAGGAGCTTGGGGCGGCGGCTCAATGCCATGGCCACTTCGACGACACGCTGATCGCCGTGGGCCAGTTCGTTGACGGTGCGCGAAGACTGGGAGGACAGCCCCGTCTGGTCGAGCAACTCTTGTACGCGGGCGCGAATCTCGCCGGTACGCCGACGGTTCGGCCACGGCGATCCGCTGCATCCGGCTTCTGCCTCGACCCCGATACGGACGTTTTCGGAAACCGTCAGCTCGGGGAATATCTCCGTGATTTGGAATGTTCGCACCAGTCCGAGCGCGACGCGGTCGGGCGCGCTGAGGCGATTTATCGGCTGTCCGTCAAACCAGATCTCGCCGGTTGTCGCCGGAACGAAGCCGCTGATCAGGTTGAACAATGTCGTCTTACCTGCGCCATTGGGACCGATCACCGCGGAGAGCTCCCCTGCCGCGACCTCGAGGGAAATCTGATCCAGAGCTACCAGGCTGCCGAACTTGCGCGAAACGTTCTCCAACCGCAGCAGGCTCATACGATCCTCGCGCGCCGGCGAGCGATCCCGAGGATTCCACTCGGGAAAAACAAAACGATGACAATGAACAAAATACCGATCACCGTTTCCCAGTTGTTCGGCAGCACTGAACTCACATAGTTCTGAAAGCCAATAAAAATAATCGCGCCGACCAAGGGTCCCCAGAAGCTGCGCATGCCGCCGAGCACGGCGATGATCACGAAATTGCCCGATTGGACCCAATAGAGGTCGGCGGGAGACACGAAATTGTTCAACAGTGCATTTAGCGATCCGGACAGTCCGGCAACCAGTCCGGCAACCGCGAACGACGCCCAGACGTAGCGTGACACATTGATGCCGAGGAAGGCCGCGCGCCGCCGGTTCTCGCGGATCGCGACAAAGGTGTGCCCCAGCGGCGAGCTCAGTAAAATCGCCAAGACCGCTACGCCGATCGCAAACCAGAACAGGACGAAGTAGTAGAATGGCACATCGCTCAGCGGCACGGTCAGATGGCCGAAGCGCAGCGGCTGCCGCGAGAAGCCGGTCAGCCCATCCTGGCCGCCGGTGATGCTGTCCCAGCGTTCGGCTGCAAAATAAAGAATCTGGCCAATCGCAACGGTGATCATCGCGAAATAGATGCCGCGGCTCCGCATCACAAGCGCGCCGAGCAACAGCGCCGCAAGGCCACCAAGCAGCGTCCCCGCGACCACGGCCAGCCAAGTGCTGTGCGTCAAATGAATGAGCGCGAGCCCGGCGCCGTAGCCACCCAGTCCAAAATAGGCGGCCTGGCCAAACGACATCATTCCCGTGTAGCCGAGCAGGATGTTCAACGCCATCGCACACAGCGCGTAGATCAGGATGCGGCTCGCGAGGGCGGTATAGCCGCCGATCTCGGGCAGCCACGCGGGTACCGTCAGCAGCAGCGCCCAAATGACGAGAGTGGCGACAATCGTTCTGGCTCGTCCCTTCATTCGAACAAGCCTTCCTGGCCGAGCAGGCCCCGAGGCCGCACCAACAAGACGGCGGCCATGATCACGTAGATTACAACGTCGCTGGCCACCGGTGCGTAAGCGCTGGTCACACCCGCGGCAACGCCGATGATGAGGCCACCGAGGACGCTGCCGAGCAGGCTGCCGATCCCGCCGACGACGATCGCAACAAAGGTCGCCATGATCACGTCGTTTCCCATCGTCGGCGACAGCTGCAGCACCCCGGCGGCAAGCACCCCGGCAAATCCGGCGAGCATGATGCCGATGGCGAAGTTCACCGCACGCAACAGATAGACGTTAACGCCGAGAGCTGAGACCGTTTCCAGATCGAGGATGCCGGCGCGAATGCGAACGCCAAAGCTGGAGAAGCGCAAAAAGGCGAAGAGGGCCGACGTCGCGAGAACGATGGCGCCCACGACGAACACACGATATCCGGTGACAAAAAAATAGGTGGAGCTGAGAGGTGAGTTTAGGGCTGCTGGGATCGCAAACGGTACGCCCTGAGCGCCCCAAATGCTCCGCACGGAATCCTCGATGATCAACGCCAAGCCGAAGGTCAGCAGCAAGCTGTAGACCGGGTCCGATCGCCCGTAGAGGCGACGCACGAGCAGGCGTTCGACGAGTATCCCGATGATGCCGGCGAGGACAGGTCCGACGACCAAGGCTCCCCAGAAGCCGAGATAGGGCTCCAAGGTGAACGCCAGATACGCGCCGATCACCATGAAACCGCCATGCGCAAAATTGATCACCGCATTCAGACTGATGATCAGCGACAGGCCCAAGGCCATCAGCGCATAAAAGGCGCCCTGGATGAGCCCATTGAAACCGTCGAACAAGACAAGTTCCATTCCTCTCCGCCCTTTTCAGAACCGCTTGCGTTCTTACCGCACGGGCGCTGCGCATGCGGCGCCCGTGCCGCGCCGAACGCCCCGGCGCGGCACTGGCGATACCGCGCGACGCCTCACGAGGGGTAGTTCAACTTGCAGCTCTTCTCCTCGGGGCTTTGCGCGAGCTTATCCCCAGGGATGGTCTCCTTGACCTCGAAGAGGTTCGGGTATTGCCCGCTGCCATTCACCTCGCCGACGAATTCCGTGATCATCGCTTGGTGATCGCCAGCTCGCCAACTGACCGGGTAGGGTCCAAGCGACAATTCTGCGGGCAGCTGCATTCCCTCGATGGCGCGAGACACCTTTTCAGAGTCGAGACTCTGGGCCTTGGCGGCGCCCATCTCGATCGTGTGCATCGCCACGTAGCCGAACCAGCTGCGCGCGCTCGGCACCTGGTTGTAGAGCTTGCGGTAGGCGTCGACGAAGGGCTTGACCTGCGGGACGTTCGGCTGGTCCCACCACCATTCCATGACGCCCCAACCGGTGCGAGCGACCGCCGGCAACGCCGCCAGCGGTTCAAGCTCGACCAGCCCGTAACCAAATTTCATCTGTTGGGTCATGCCGAACTGCACGGCCTGCTTCATCAGGTTGACGAAATCGTCACCGCCCTGCAGCACGATGAACACATCCGGCTTCGCCTGCTGGACACGGATCAGGACTGAGGTGAAGTCGGTCGATCCGAGCGGCATCAGCGCATTGCCGAGTAGCGTTCCGCCGTTTTGCTTCAGAATCTTCTCGAACCCCGCTTCGAGGAAATGGCCCCAAGCGTAATCCGGCGTTGATATGTACCAGCGCTTGCCGAATTGCAGCAGCCGCTTAGAGAGCGCGTTGGCCAGCATCCAGGTGTCGGAGCAGAGCTTGAACGTGGTCCAGTGACAATACTGGCCGGTGACCGTGTCGACATGGCCGCCAGTGTCCATGTAAAGGATGCCCTTCAGGTCTGCCGCCTGGTTGAGCGCCAGTGCCACGGCCGAGGACACCGATCCCGAGACGAAGTTCACATCGTCCTTCTCGACGAGCTCGTGAAACTTCTGCGTCGCACTGCCGACATCGGCGGCATCGTCCTGCTGAACGAGCTGCACCTGACCGCCCAGGATGCCGTTTTTCTTGTTGATTTCGGCGATCGCCATCTGCGCGCCCTTCAGCTCGCTGTCGCCGAGCGCCGCATAGGTTCCGGAAAACGGGTCAATAAAGCCGATCTTGACCGTCGTCGCGCCCAGCGATTTGACGATCGGGGGGCTGGCGAGCGTTGCCAGGCCGAGTGCCGCGGACGAAGCCAGTATTGTCCTACGCGTGAACTGCGCCGGTCGAGCAACAGGCCGCTTGTCGGGGTGCGTCATCCGGATATCCTCCCTATGCGGATCATAATCCGCCTCAAAGACACGGCCTGTCCGCCCGATTTTGCTGCATCGTGATCGACCGTGGCTGACGGCGCGCCGTCAGCAATGGGCTGCTGTGCCCAAATCCGCGTCCGGAACAGCCGCTCAATTGCAGGTTTCGGTTTCCAACGGGGCGCGACCGAGAAGGTTCCTCGTCATCTCGCCGCACCCGCAGCGATGCCCAAATGAATGATCGAGCAGAGCCGGTTGCGCGCCGGGCGACCGTGCCTCAGCTGCGGGCGATGCTATCGGCGCGAAGCCGACAGGCCCGGCCCATCCCTAAACCCGCATCGCCACCGCCTCGGCGAAAGCGCGGGTCGAGGCGTTGCCGCCGAGGTCGCCCGTGCGGATTTTGTCCTGGTTGACCGTGCGGTCGATCGCGCCGCGCAGCCGCGCCGCGAGGTCCTGCCGCCCGACATGGTCGAGCATCAACCCGACCGCGAGCAGCAGGGCAGTCGGATTGGCGATGCCCTTGCCCGCGATATCCGGCGCCGAGCCGTGCACCGCCTCGAAGATCGCCGCGTTCTCGCCGATGTTGGCGCCGGGCGCGAGGCCGAGCCCGCCGATCAGGCCCGCCATCAGGTCGGAGAGGATGTCACCGAAGAGGTTGGTGGTGACCACCACGTCGAACTGCCACGGATTGAGCACAAGCTGCATCGCGCAGGCGTCGACGATGCGGTCGTCCATCGCGACCCGGCCCTCGTATTCCTTCGCGACCTCGCGGCCCATATCGAGGAAGATACCGGTCACCGCCTTCAGCACATTGGCCTTGTGGACGACTGTCACCTTTTTGCGGCCGTTCCTTACCGCGTAATCAAAGGCGAATTTGACGATGCGGCGCGCGCCGGCCTTGGTGTTGACCGCCGAGGCGATCGCCACGCCGTGCGGGTCGTCGCCGATCGGCACGTAATGCTCGAAGCCGACATAGAGCCCTTCGAGGTTTTCGCGGATCAGCACGAGATCGATGTTCTCGTAGCGCCCGCCGGGCACGATCGTGCGCACCGGGCGGATATTGCCGTAAAGCTGAAACGTCTCTCGCAGCCGCACATTGACCGAGCGAAAACCGCCACCGACCGGCGTCGTCAGCGGCCCCTTCAGCGCGAGGCGGGTGCGGCGGATGCTGTCGAGCGTCGCTTGCGGCAGCGGGTCGCCGCCCGCCTCGATCGCCGCGAGCCCGCCCTGCTGCACATCCCATTGAAACGGCGAGCCGAGGCCGTCCAGCACGATATTCATCGCCTCGACGATCTCCGGCCCGATCCCGTCTCCCGGGATCAGCGTCGCCTCGAAGCGCGCCTTGTCTTCGCCCGTCACGTTGCGCCCATCATGTTTGCGGCTTCCGCCACGCCAGGTATTGCCTGCATTTGGCGCGCCACTACGGGGCGGCGCACGTCAATCGTCGTTGGCCTCGCTCGGCACCATCATCGGGATCGGCTCGGGTGCCAGTGCACCGCGCAGCCGCCAGAACAGCCAGGCGACCGGGAACGTGGCAAGCCCGGTCAGCAAAAACAAGCCCGGCACGCTCATCCCTAGGGCGAGCAGCGCGATCACCGCGACCGCCGACAGCACCATCGCCGCCGCGTTGACGACATTGTTGGCGCCGATCGCGCGGGCGGTGCGACGCTCGTCGCCGGCGGTCTGCAGCAGTGCGTAAAGCGGCAGCACAAACACCCCGCCCGCCCCGGCGATCAGCACGAGATCGGCAAGGAGCCGCCAGTGCACCGGCGAGGCAAGGAATTGGCCGACCGTCAGCATCGCGGCGTTTGCGGCCACGGTCTGCGTCGGGCTCGCCAGCCACAGATCGACCGAGAACAGCGCGATGCCGAGCGCGCCCCACGGTGCGATCCCGGCGCTGATGCGGCCCTTGAGAATGCGGCTGCCCAAAAGCGACCCGGCGCCGACCCCGACCGAGAACACGGTGAGAAGCAGGGTCACGACCGCCTCTCGGGCGCCGAGATAGGTGCGGACGTAGCTCGGGAATTGCGACAGGTAGGTCGCGCCGACGAGCCAGAACCAGGAAATCCCGAGGATCGAGCGGAACCGCGTCCGCTCGCGCCGCGCGCCGGCGACAAGCCGCCAGGTGGCGCCAACGAAATTCCATTCGACCCGCGCATCGGGCGCCACGGGCAGGGTCGCCGGGATCGAGCGGCTCGTCGCCCAGGCGCCGAGCGCGACGAGCACGATCACCCACGCCACCGCGCCGGAACCATGTCGGGTCGCGATCAGCATCCCGGCGATGGTGCCGGCGAGGATCGCGAAATAGGTCCCCGCCTCGACCAGCGCATTGCCGAGCAGCAGCTCGTTGATGCGCAGCACATCGGGCAGGATCGCGTATTTGAGCGGCCCGAAGAACGTCGCCTCGATCCCCATCACGAAGAGCAGCGCCAGCAGCACCCATACGCTGCTGGTCAGCACCGCCGCCGCGGCGACCGTCATCACCGCGATCTCGGTCATCTTGATGATGCGGATGATCTTTGCCTTGTCGTGGGAATCGGCAAGCTCGCCGGCCGTCGCCGAGCCGAGAAAGAACGGCAGGATGAACAGCGCCCCCGCGAGCGGGATCAGCATCCCCGCCGGCAACCCGCGCGCCATTTCCGGCCGATAGGCCAGCATCAGCACCAGCGCGTTCTTCAGCGCATTGTCGTTGAACGCGGAGAGAAATTGCGTCACCCACAGCGGACCGAACCGGCGCGTCTTCAACAGCGCAACCGGACCGCGGCGCGGCGCCTTTGGCGTAGCGTCGTGCATGGCCTTATCTCGCATATCTGCCTGCTCCTGGCGAGGCCCGGCGCTGCCGACCCCGGTAATAGTCCCTGGGCGGCAACCTCTTGTTTCAGCTTTCGATGACCGTTCGGCGTCACCATCTCATGGGCCGAACGTGGACGAAAAACCGTTGATCTGCTACGCCTTGTCGCCGCCATGCCGCTCCAACTCTACAATTCGCTGACCCACAGCAAACAACCGTTCCGGCCCATCGATTCGCAAAATGTGCGGATGTATGTGTGCGGGCCGACGGTCTACGACTATGCCCATATCGGCAATGCGCGAGCGGTCGTGGTGTTCGACCTCTTGTACCGCGTGCTGCGCCACGAATACGGCGCGGACCACGTCAAATATGTCCGCAACATCACCGATGTCGAGGACAAGATCATCGACGCGGCGCGCGCCAATGGTGAGCC
>DATJSH010000193.1:0-15039 GCA_035504235.1 Allostellaceae bacterium
CCGCAATAGGAGGCCGGCCGCAGGATCGAGCCGGCGGTCTGCGTGCCGAAAGCGAGCGGCGTCATGTCGGCGCCGACCGCGGCCGCCGAGCCGCTCGACGAGCCGCCGGGGGTATGCGCGGCATTGTGCGGGTTCGTTGTCTCGCCAGGGGTGAAATAGGCGAATTCGGTGCTGACCGTCTTGCCCAGCACGATCGCCCCCGCCGCCCGCGCCAAAGCGACGCACGCGGCGTCCGCGATCGGCCGATGGTTGGCATAGATCGGCGAGCCGTAACCGGTCGGCAGGTCGAACGTGTCGATCACGTCCTTGACCGCGAGCGGGATGCCGTGCAGCGGGCCGCGCGGCGCCTCGTTGTCGGCCCGGCGCGCCGCCGCCATCACCAGGTCGTGATCGAAGTGCCGCCAGGCGCCGACTTCCGCCTCGCGCGCGGCGATCCGGGCCAGCCAGGTTTCGATGTATTCGACGACACCGAGCCGTTTGGCGGCGATCTCGCGCGCCGCCTCGCGCACGCCGAGCGCCAGCGGATAGGACGGTTCTGCGTCGGGCATCGGTTCTCCTCCGCGCCGGGTCGCGAAACCTACCCCGCCGTCGATATGCGCGGGAAGAGACATGGTGCTATGCGGGGATACCGAACCGCTTGCCGAACCGGGCCTGGCTCGGCAGTGTGCCACCATGACGCACAATGCAGAGCAGGGGCCGAACCAGCATGATGACGGCGGCGGCCCGCGGCGCGCCGCGCTGATCGGGCTGCTGATCTGCGCGGTGCTGGTGGTGGCCGCGTACTATCTCGTCAATTCGCTGCGCGACGAGGGAAACCGGGAGGACTGCCTGATGTCGGGCCGCACCAATTGCGCCCCGCTCGACATCCCGACGCACAAATAGCGCGGCGGCGCACCATACCCATGATGATAGGAGGGGCGACATTCGCGCGCTTCGTCCTTATATATGTTCCAACGTATCGCTCAGGCAGAGCGCTGTAGTCCGTATGATCGACCCGTTTGGACGCCATATCACCTATCTGCGCGTATCGGTCACCGACCGCTGCGACTTCCGCTGCGTCTATTGCATGGCGGAGGAGATGAGCTTCCTGCCCAAGCGGGAGCTCTTGACCCTGGAAGAGTTGGACCGGGTGTGCAGCGCGTTTGTGCGCCTCGGCGTCAGGAAATTGCGCCTGACCGGCGGTGAACCGTTGGTCCGCCGCAACATCATGAGCCTCTTCCGCTCGCTGGGCCGGCATCTCGACAGCGGCGCGCTCGACGAACTGACTCTGACGACCAACGGCAGCCAGCTTGCCCGCCACGCCGAGGAGCTACGCTCGTGCGGCGTCGAACGTGTCAATGTCTCGCTCGACACGCTCGACCCGGCAAAATTCACCGAAATCACCCGGCGCGGCCGCCTCGATCAGGTGATGGCCGGCCTCGACGCCGCGACACGCGTCGGGCTCAAGGTGAAGATCAACACCGTCGCGCTCAGAGGCGTCAACGAAGACGAGATTGACGATCTTGTTGCGTGGTGCGGCGAGCAGGGCTTCGACCTGGTGCTGATCGAGGTCATGCCTATGGGCGACATCGGCGGCGAAACCCGCCTCGA
The DNA here is from genome assembly GCA_035504235.1 of Allostellaceae bacterium. Classification (GTDB taxonomy): domain Bacteria; phylum Pseudomonadota; class Alphaproteobacteria; order ATCC43930; family CGMCC-115725; genus DATARH01. The sequence goes on from DATJSH010000193.1 coordinate 1,591, forward strand.
ACAATACCTGCCGCTGTCGCTGGTGCGCGCGCGGCTTGAACGGCGCTGGACGCTTGACGACAGCGACTACCGTACCGGCGGGCCGGCGCGTTACGCGACGGTGCGCGAGACCGGCGGGCGGCTCGGGTTCATCACGCCCCTCACCCATAATTTCTGCGAAAGCTGCAATCGCGTGCGGCTCACCTGCACCGGGACGCTTTTTATGTGCCTGGGACAGGAGGATGCCGCCGATCTGCGCACGCCGGTGCGGCAATCGGAGAGCGACGAGCCGCTCGAACGGGCGATCCGCGAGGCGATCGACCGCAAGCCGAAGGGCCACGACTTCATCATCGATCGTCGCCACCAGCGGCCGGCCATCGCCCGCCATATGAGCGTGACCGGCGGGTGAGCTCGCCGCGGATCGCGTTCGTCGCCTCCGACGCGGACGCGGCGCAGCAGGCCCTTATCGATCTGAACCGCGATTACGGCACGGTCGATCCCGCCGAGGCGGACATCATCGTACCGCTCGGCGGCGACGGGTTCATGCTCGAAACCCTGCATCGGTTTATCGACCGAGGCGTGCCGATCTTCGGCATGCATCGCGGCAGCGTCGGGTTTTTGATGAACCCATATGAACTCGACGGCCTCTATGAACGGCTCGAGACCGCGCAGCCGGTGATCCTCCACCCGCTCGAAATGATGACGACGGACGAGCAGGGGGCGACACAAACCGCGATCGCCTTCAACGAGGTCTCGCTGCTGCGCGAAACACGGCAGGGCGCCAAGCTGCGGATCAGCGTCGACGGCGTGGTTCGCCTTGATGAGCTGACGGCCGACGGCATCCTGCTGGCGACCCCGGTCGGCAGCACCGCCTACAATCTCTCGGCGCAAGGCCCGATCATCCCGCTCGATGCCCAGATCCTCGCGCTGACTCCGATCAGCGCGTTTCGTCCGCGGCGCTGGCGCGGTGCGCTGCTCTCGCACCGCGCCAAGGTGCGCATCGACTGCCTCGAGATCGACAAGCGCCCCGTGAGCGCGGTCGCCGACTTCACCGAGGTTCGCGACATCGTCTCGGTAGAGATCGAGGAAAAGCGCGACATTTCGATGACCTTGCTCTTCGACCACGACGCCAACCTTCAGGAACGCGTGTTCAAGGAACAATTCCTGACGTAATGCCGGGCGATTGCCTAGTCGCGGTTGCTGAAGATGCTCCCGAGGATCGAGCCGGCGACGCCGCCGACGATGGCGGATTCAGCCGTTTGCGCCGGCGGCGCCGGCTGCTGCGCCAGATAAGGCTGAAGCGCATGCGCGAAGCCCGGCATGGTCAGCGATTGCAGCCAGACCTTGCCCGGCCCGGTCAGCCGGGCGATGAAGAGGCCGTCGCCGCCGAATAGCGCGTTCTTGATGCCGCGCATAAAGACGATGTCGAAATTGACCGCGGCGTCGAACATGCCGATATGGCCGGGATGCACCTGGATCGATTCCCCGGGCTGCAGGTCGTAAGTGACAATCTCGCCGCCCAATTCGACCCAGGCGGTGCACGAGCCCGACAGTCGCTGCAGCAAAAAGCCGTCGCCGCCGAACAGCCCGGCGCCGAGCGAGCGCTGAAACCCGGTCGACAGCGTGACGCCCTGCGTCGCGCAGACAAAGCCATGGCGATGAATCATGTATTCCTGGCCGGCCTGAACCGGCACTTCGAAGATCGTGCCGGGCAGCTTGGCGGCGAAGGCAACGACGCCGTTGCCGCCTTCCGCGCTGTACTCGGTCATGAACAGGCCGCCACCGCCGAGCGCGCGGCCGAGCGCGCCAAAAAAGCTGCGCGCGCCGGCCGTCTGGGTGGTCGTGTTGAGCCGCACATTGTCGGTCATCCACGAGAATTCGCCCGGCTCGGCGACGATCGTATCGCCGGGTTCGAGACCGATCTCCAGCACCGGCATCGTCGTGCCGGTAATCTTCGACTGCATCGGCAAATTCCCCCTATTCCAGCTTCAGCGCCGCGCCGCCAAGATCCTCGGCCCGCTCGATTTTGATCAGCACCGCGTATCCCTTCTTGTCGGGGTCGCGATCCTTTTCCGGCTGGACCAGGCGCCGCCATACTTCCTCGTATACGGGGCCCGCACGGTAAAGGGTTGCAGTGCCGTAGAACCGGGCGATGCCGCCGAGCGGCAGGATGCCCTCCTCGCGCAGCGACGGCTTGCGGAAATAGATCGTCAGCTTGCTACCGTCCCGCATCGCCGCGGCCGAGCTGCCGCGGCCGCGTTCCCACAGGCCGAGATGCTCGTCGTCATAGACCATCGTGCCGCCGCGCGGCGTGATCTGCGCGAACCCGTCGGGCAAGATCGAACCCAAGAGGCAGACATTGGCGGGAAACGCGGTGTTGATGTGCTCTTGCAAGACTTTCGGAATCTTCGCCATCGTTTGAGCCTCCCTGAAAGTTACGCGACCTGATCGAGCGTCGAGGCGACATCGCGGGTCGTGACGCGGCGCAGATCGCGCACCCGCGTCTCATCAAAGCCGCGGCCCCGATGCATCGTCGCCCGGTTGTCCCAGATCACGAGGTCGCCCTGCCGCCAGTCGTGGCGATAGACAAATTCGCGCTGCGTCGCATGCTCGATGAGCTCGCGCAGCAGCAGCCGGCCTTCCGGCACCGGCCAGCCGACGACCTCCGATGCATGTGCGGCAACATAGAGAACCTTACGCCGCGATCCCGGATGGGTGCGCACCACGCGCTGCGGCACCGGCGGCAGGGCCTGCTTTTCGCCGAACAACAGGTCGCCAAAGCCCAACTGGCCGCGCGACCAGGCGATGTCGTGCAGGGCGACGAGATCGGCGATGTCGGCCTTCTGCTGGTCGCCGAGCGCGTCATAAGCGGCGCGCATATCGGCGAACTCGGTCTCGCCATTGCCCTTGGGGCTTGGGCCCGGCACGCGGTGCGCGTAGAGCATCGACAACGCGGCTGGCACGCGACGGAACGACCCGTCAGTGTGCCACAGCCGGTTGCCGAGCTGATCGAAGCGGCGCGGATCGTCGCGCCCGCGCAGCTTGCTGTCGGCGTCGAGGTTGGAGATGTCGGCGACGGCGGCCGGCAGGCGCCGCTCGACATCGGCGACGCCGCTGCGCGGCAATTCGAGCTCGCCGAAACTGCGCGCGAAGGCCATCTGCCGCTCGTCGTCGAGTTGCTGGCCGCGCAGGATCAGCACTGCGTAGCGATCGATCGCCGCGTTGAGCGCCGCGACTGTTGCGGCATCGAGCGGCTTTCCGGCGTCGACGCCCGAGACCTCGCCGACAAACAGCGGGTGAAGTTGCTTGATTTGGAGGTTCATCGAGCCGCTCCGTTTACTCCGCCGAGCATAGCATTCCGTCGCCATAGCGACGAAGGCCGGTATCCACTTTTCACCGCCCGAGACCCATGGAACCGCGGGTCCCGGCCTGCGCCGGGATGAGGAAAGGACTAGACGCGCGCGGCGATAAACCCGCGCAGGGCTTCGAGCAGCGCGGCCAGATCGGCTTTTACCTGATCGAACCCGGCATTCTTTTCGAGCGTGCGCTGATCCATGTAAAGCGCGCGGTCGATTTCGATCTGCAGCGAATGGCGGCGCTCGCCGGGTCGGCCTTGGCGGCGCACGATTTCGACCCCCTTGTAGCCGTCGTTGACACGCACCTCGTAACCCCTGCCGCGCAGCGTTCGGGCGACGAATTCGGTAAACTCCGGCTCGCAGGTCGTGCCGTCGCGATCGCCGAGCACGAAATCGCCATGCTCTCCCTTGCGCCCGAGCTTGCGGTTGCCGGTCGACGGCATCGAATGGCAGTTGACGTGCCAGACCGCGCCGAACTCTCCGTGCAGCCGGTCGCACGCTTCGTCGAGCGCGCGGTGATAAGGCGTGTGATAGCGCTCGATGCGCGCCAGCACGTCGCTCGGGTGCAGCTTGCGGTCGTAGATCGGGATGCCCGGCTGCGCATAACGCCGCACCAGCCCAACCCGTGTCACCGGCCGCAGCGCCGGGTGCTTTGGCCAGGCCGCAGCCAGCAAGCCAGGATCGAGATCGTCGGCGGCGCGGTTGACGTCGAGATAGCTGCGCGGAAAGACCGCGGCGATCAGAGTCGCGCCGTACTCGGGAGCAGCTTCGAACAATTCGTCGACAAACGCGTCCTCGGCCCGGCGCAGGATCGGCAACGGGCAGCAGAACGAGAAATCCTCGGGATAGATAGAACCGCTATGCGGTGAATCGAGCACCAGCGGCACATCATCGCCGGCCGGATCGCGGCGCCATAGCACGCCGGGAATCTCGTAGCCGCGATCAAATCCGTTCATTTCGTCGCGCTCGCCGATTGCGCCTGATGTTCCATCGCACAAGCCCTGGTCCGAGAAAAGAGGCAAGCGGGCGCTCCTCACCCTCGCCAGAAACATGCCGCAAACCTGCCGTGGGCAAGGCGCTGGCATTCAGACACCATTGCGGCCTATTTTGCGCGCTTCATTTCAGGACGAACGGAGGGCCGATTGGCCCGCGCGGCGATTGATAAGATCGAGATGACGAAGCGGCTCGTAGCGTTCGATACGACGAGCCGGAACTCCAACTTGGCGCTGATCGAGTTCGTCCGCGATTATCTCGACGGCTACGGCGTCAAGAGCGAGCTTGTCTATGATGCCGGCGGCCAGAAGGCCAACCTCTACGCGACGATCGGCCGACACGACCAGCGCGGCATCCTGCTATCGGGTCACACCGACGTGGTGCCGGTCGACAACCAGAAATGGCACACCGAGCCGTTCAAGATCGTCGAGAAGGACGAGCGGCTCTATGGCCGCGGCAGCGCCGACATGAAGGGGTTTATCGCGACCGTCCTCTCGCTTGTGCCGGAGCTGGCAAAGCGCCGACTTCGAGAACCGATCCATTTGTGCTTCTCCTATGACGAGGAGGTCGGCTGCATCGGCGTGCGCACGCTGATCGACGTTCTGAAAGATCGGCCCAACAAGCCGCGTCTCGCCATTATCGGCGAGCCGACCGTCATGCAGGTCGGGGTCGGCCACAAGGGCAAGCACTCGTTCCGCTGCACCGTGCACGGACACGAGGCCCACTCGTCGTTGACGCACCAGGGGGTCAACGCAGTCGAGGCCGCGGCCGAGCTCGTCGCCAAGCTCAAGGAAATCGCGCGCCGCAAGCGAGACCATGGCCCGTTCGACCCGGATTTCCAGCCGCCGTATTCGTCGGTGCATACCGGGCTGATCCAAGGCGGCACCGCGCTCAACATCGTACCCCGCGAATGCACCTTCGACTTCGAGATGCGGCAGCTGCCTGGGGACGATGTTGGCGCGGTCATCGCCGAGCTGAAGGAGTTTGCCGCCACGCATCTCCTGCCGGAAATGCACGCGGTGCGCCCCGAAACGCGCATCCTTATCGAAGAGCTGACCGCCGCGCCGGGGCTCTCGACGCCAATCGATCACGAAGCGACACAGCTCGCTGCCGCGCTGTCGGGAGGCAACGGCACTGCCAAAGTCAGCTTCGCGACCGAAGGCGGGCTGTTCGCGGAAGCCGGTATCCCGACGGTAATCTGCGGCCCCGGATCGATCGACCAGGCGCACAAGCCTGACGAGTTCGTCGCACTCGAGCAGGTCGCCCGCTGCGAAGCGTTTCTGCAGCGGTTGATCGACCGGGTCTCAGAGAGCTAAAGGCGCGTCGTGTCCGACCTCCGATACAATGTCGAGCTGACGCCTCCCGACATCTCGGCCTATCGCGCCGGCAACACCGGCGTCGAGTACGTGACAACCTTTACCGCGAGCGAACCGGGCCCGCATGTCGCGGTGCTCGGCCTTACCCACGGCAACGAAATCTGCGGCGCCATCGCCATCGATAAATTATTTCGCGCCAATACCCGGCCGCGCCGCGGCAAACTGACGCTCGGCTTCAACAATGTCGCGGCGTTCCTCGAATTCGATGCGCGTTATCCGATTGCCTCGCGCTACATCGACGAGGACTTCAACCGGCTGTGGGCGCCGGCAACGCTGGACGGCACGCGCAACTCCGCCGAACTGCAGCGCGCCCGCGCGATGCGACCAATCGTCGACGACGCCGATTATCTGCTCGACCTGCATTCGATGCAGTACGCCACCGCCCCGCTGATGCTGGCCGGCTTGCTCGACAAGTCGCGCGCGCTCGCCCGCCGGGTCGGCATCCCCGAAATCATCATGTGCGACGCCGGCCACGCCGCCGGCCCGCGGATGCGCGACTATGGCGGGTTCGGCGATCCCGCGTCGCCCAAGACGGCGCTCCTCATCGAGGCCGGCCAGCATTGGGAAAAGCGCGCCGCCGAGGTGGCAACCGACGTGACGCTGCGCTTCCTGATCACGCTCGGGGTGGTGACACCCGACGACGTCGCCACGCTCGGCGGCCCCGATTTCGCCGCGAAGCCGCAGCAGAAGGTCATCGAGGTCACCCAGGCGGTGACCATCACCGGCAATCGCTTCGAGTTTGTCGAACCCTATATCGGCCTCGAAGTCATCCCCAAGAAGGGCTCGCTAATCGGCCGCGATGGCGACCAGGAAGTCCGCACGCCCTATGACGATTGCGTGCTGATCATGCCGTCGCGCCGGCTGATCCGGGGACAGACCGCGGTGCGCCTCGGGCGCTACGTCGACTGACCACGCCTTCCCTCGCCGTCGCCAAACGCAGCTTCCCGCCAATCATCGGCGCGGCGCCGCTCGCGCTGGTGCTCGGCACGCTGCCGGGCGAGGAGTCATTGCGCCAGGTGAAGTACTACGCCCATCCGCGCAACATGTTCTGGCCGATCGTCCACGCGCTGTTCGGCGCTACGCCTTCGGAGATTTATGAAGAGCGGCTCGCATTCGTGATCTCCCGCCGGATCGCATTATGGGATGTCTGCGCCGCTGCCGAGCGCCGCGCCAGCCTCGACACCGAGATCAAACGCGAAGTGCCGAACGCGATCCACGATCTGCTTGACGCCAATCCCAGAATCCGCACCGTGGCCTTCAACGGCGGCACCGCACGGCGCCTGTACGACCGTCATTTCATCCGCCGCCCGGCCCTTACCTATCTGCACCTGCCATCGACCAGCCCCGCCCACGCCAGCCGCAGCTTTGCCGAGAAGCTTGCGCTCTGGCAGGTCCTGCGAGGCGCGCTCGAAAGCTAGCCCAGACTAGGCGCCGCGGCGGCTAACGATGCCGCCGCGCTCCGGCAGAAATTCGAGCAGTGCCGCCTCGAGCCGCGCCAGCTCATCGCCAAGCTTTTGCACCACGCCGCTGCCCTGTTCGCGCAGCTCGCGCTGGCTGATGTCGCGCATCGCCAAGAGCAGGTCGCAGAGCCGAGTGCCGCCGAGATTGGCGGCGCAGCTGCGCAGTGCCTGCAGCCCCCGCGCAAAATTGGCGGCATCGGCACCCGCAGCGGCGCGGACGATGCGGTTCATGATGTCCTTGGTCTCGGCGCGGAAGCTATCGACGATCTCGGCGAGGAAATCATCGCCGCCGCCGAGCCCGCGGAGCGCCGCGATGGCGCGTGGATCGACGATTTGCGTCTCGGCGCCGAAGCGTGGGTGCACGGTGATCGGCGTGACCTGTGGAACAGGAGCCGCTTCCGGCTCGGGCGTGTAGAGCGGCTCGGGGATCGCAGGAGCCGGCGGTGGCTCGCCGACCGGCTCGATCGTCTCGGGCACCATCACCGGGCGCGGCGAGACCCCGCCCCAAAGCGGGAGCGAGCGCAACGCATTGGCGAGGAGTTGGTCGTTGAGCGAGGCCGCCAGCACGCCATCGAGTTCGCCGTCGGTCAGCTCGATCAACCCCTCGATCTGCGTCGCCTCGGCGATCATCAGCACAAAGGATGGGGGCGAGGAGCCGCTGACCGCGCGATGCGCAAAGCTGAGCGCCGCCAACATATGGCTGCGTCCGTCGACAATCAGCACGCTGCACGCTCCCTCCTCGCGCGGCTCGAAGCCGAGGGTGCCGCCAAACCCCTCGATCCACCGCGGATCGCCGTGCCAGGCGTTGAGCGGCTCGGCAAGATCGCTGGCGAACTGACTGTCCTCGGTCGCGATCAGCACCAGGCAGCGGCCGAGATCGAGCGCGCTGTCAACCTCGGGATCATCGACGGTCAGCGGCACGGTGATCACGAATGAGCCGCCTCTCGCCGCACCGCTTTCGATCGCGATGCTGCCGCCCATCAGCTCGATCAGACGGTTGACCACGGCCAGGCCGAATGCGCCATGCGCACTTGCGGTTTGTCGTTCCGCAACGCCGGCGAACGGGTTGAGCAGCGCCTCGGCATCCGCCGGCGTGATCGGCTCGCCCTCATCGCGCACGGCAATCCGCAGGGTGAGCGTGTTGCCGTCGCGCCCGGCGGCATCGATCGCAATACGCACCGCGCCACCGCCGCTCACCTCCGTGGCCCGGGCGACAAGATAGTCGAGGATCTGCGCCAGCTGCTGCGGCCAGCCGCGCAGCCGGTACGGCAACGCCGGATCGACATGGACGCGCAGCCGCGAGCCGCGCGACTTGGCCTCGGCGCGCCGATCGGCCAGGGCTTCGTTGACCAATCGGTGCAGGTCGAAAGCCTCGATCTCGGGCACGAAGGCGCCTGCCTCGATGGCCGAAAAATCGAGGATGTTGCTGACTTGCGACAACAGCGAACGCGCTGACGGCCGCATCGCCGGCTGGCCGACCACGCGCCCGGCGGGCTCGCTTATACCGGCAGTGCCAACGATCGCGTCGAGCGGCGCGCGTAGCGCCTGGCTGATCACCATCAAGAACCGCGTACGCGCCGCCTGTGCCGCGGTCGCCGCGTCGCGCGCCGCCGCGACCTCGCGCACCATGCTGCCGACATAGGCCGGCAGCACCACCATCGCGATCAACAAGCCCGCCGCGAGCAGCACCTGCTGTTGCCAAAAAGCAGTGGTCGCAATCACCACCGCGAACCCGGCAAGATTGGCGATCGACGCTGCACCCAACGCGCGTGGTCCGAAGCGAAAGCCGGCATAGAACGTGCCGAGCAGGAACAGCGGAAACCAGGGCGCCGTCAACACCGCGCCGACATGGAGGAACACCGCCAACAGCGCCGCATCATAGATCATTCCGGCGTAAAGACGCAGCGGTGACGAGATCGGATCGAGGATTGCCGCCAGCAGAAAAATCCAGGCTCCGGCAAGGCCGAGGCCAGCGGCAATCCGGCACGATTCGGCGCCCTCGCCATAGCCGGCGATCGCGAAGCCATAGGCGACCGCCGCCGCCGCGACGAAGACCCGCAGGATCGCTTGTTCGTGCTCCTTGTCGCCGCGCGCGCGAAAGTTTTCGCGCACCATCTCCAGACCGAATACCGAGGTCATCAGGCCTACCAGGGCCGGCGCAAGGATCAAGAGCGCCGTCAGCGCGATGGATATCGGCAATCCAAAAACGAATCCGAGATTGCCCGGCCGCACGGTAAATGCGAGCGGCGGGAAAATTCCGGCAATTCCCAGCCCGGCTACCGCGAGGCGGGCGATGCCCGCCATCGTCCGCCGCTCCGGCCGTGCGGACGCCGGCGGCGCGACTGTCCGCAGCTGCGCCGCGGGCTCCGCGGGAGCGCGAAACAGCGAGGGTGCGACAGGGGAGATCCAGGAGGGTTTCAAACCTCGGGAGGTGCGCGGCATGGCCGGTTCCTCTGTGTGAAGGAAGATGTCATCGCTAGCCGGCGGACCGCGCCGCCTCCGCTTCAATAGGCGCCGGTTGAGACCGGGCGACCGGGAAGGCAACGGTCACGCTCGTACCGACCCCTTTGGCGCTGTCGATCGTCAAGGTTGCGCCGTGCAGCTCGGCAAGCCCGATCGCCAGCGGCAGGCCGAGGCCGGTGCCGGGATGGTCGCGAGTCCAGGCGCCGGCCACCATGCCGAACCGCGTCATCGCCAGCTCGACCTCGTGCGGATCCATCCCGATGCCGTGATCGATGACCGCGATCGTCGCCGCGCCGCGATCGTTCTTCGCGACGATCTCGACAACGCCGCCGGAACTGCTGAACTTGATCGCGTTGGTCACGAGGTTGAGGACGATCTGCTTCACCTTGCGCAAATCGCCCCGGAGCAATGGCAGCTCACCCTCCTGGCGGGCAATGAGCTTGATCTCGGCCGCTTTCGCCTTGCCGTCGACCAGTACGATCAGATCGGCGATCGCCTTCGGCAGGTCGATCAATTCTTCCGTCAGTTCGAGCTTGCCAGACTCGAGCTTCGAAACGTCGAGGATGTCATTGATGATCCCCAACAGATGCTCGGCGCTGGCCAGGATATCGCGCGCATACCCGACATACCGCGTTGTCGCGATCGGCCCCAACATCTCGCTCGCCATGACCTGCGAAAAGCCGATGATCGCGTTCAACGGCGTGCGCAGCTCGTGGCTCATATTGGCGAGAAATTCGGTCTTGCTGCGGTTGGCGACCTCGGCGTGCTCCTTGACGGCAATCAGGTCGATCTCCGCCCGCTTGCGGGCGGTGATGTCGAGCGAGACGGTCACGATCATGGTGCCGTCGCCGTCGCGGTAAACCGATTTTGTCGTCAGCAGGTCGCAGAAATTGCCGTCGCGGTCGACGATCTCCTCTTCGAAGGACGGCGGGAGGATTTCGCCCGCGAGCAACCGTGCATCCTGCTCGGTAAGGCGCCGGCCGAGCGCATCGTCATGCGCCTCCAAAGGCTTGCGGCCGATCAGCCGCCCCGGCCGCAGCCCGACAAACGAGGCAAAGCGATGATTGCAGAAAATGTAACGACCGTCCCCATCGGTCGCGCAGACCAGCGCCGGCACCGCGTCGATGACGCGCAGCAGCCGCTCATGGGCGGGCGACAGCCCGTTCAACCCGCGCGATGCAGTCCCCTCGCCGGCCGCCTTCTGATAGCGATGCAGCGCCAGCAGGTTTTGTGCCCGAGCGCGGAACTCCCAGTGATCGACTGGGCTGGCGAGATGATCGGCCGCGCCGGCCTCCAGCGCGCTGTCGATCGCCGCCCGCTCTTCGCATTCCGCGATGACAATGACCGGCACCTCGCTGCAGCCCGCCTCGTCATGCAACTGAGTGACAAAGCCCGCGGTATCGAGCTGGGCCATCTCGGCGGAGGCGACGACAAGGTCGGGGCGCTGTTCGGCGCAAGCCGATAAGGCCGCCGCTGGATCGGCGAAGGCCTGCACGGCAACCGCCTCGCCCAGCGACATCGCAAGCCGAGCAAGAATCTTGAGGTTGGTGGCGCTGTTGTGAACAACGACCACCAGCTGCGAGACCAACGCGCGCTTCCCTTTGGGCTGGTGTACGCGCCAACTCTACAGGGGTGTCAACGCCCTCAGGTTGCCCTTGCGGCGAGACTGTGAAACCTGTGAAGTTACAATGGCTTCTTGGTCACGTCGGAAATCGCCCCGAACATTCGCGGGGAGGTCGCCGCTCACGCGATTCGCAGCCCATAGAATTCGGCGGCGTTTTTCCAGAAGAACCGGTCGTGATCCTCAACGTTGCGGTCGGCCAGCATGCGGCTCATCGCGCGAACCAGCGCGTCATAGCCGATCCGCAGGCTCGCCACCGGGAAGTTGGTGGCAAAAACCGATCGCTCGATCCCGAAGATCGCGATCGCATCGAGTACGACGCGGCGGTTGTCCTCGTAATCCCAGCTGCGGTCCTTGAGACCGAACTCGGAGATTTTGACCCAGACATTAGGCTCGCGCGCGAGCGCCTCCATCCCGCGGCGCCACGCCGCGAGCCCTGCCTCGCTGCGGTCCCAGGGAAAACCGGTGTGGTTGAGGATGATCCGCGTGCCGGGAAAGGCGCGGGCCACCGCGGCCGCCTCCTCCAAATGCCAGAACGGCACGCGCAAATCCCACGACAGCTCATATTTTTCAAGAAGCGCAAAACCGCGCAGCCATTCCTTGTCCTGCATCGTACCGGGCGTGCCAGGGGTCATTTTGTCGGGCGACGCTGCGGTCACCGGCTTCGAGCGGATGCCGCGCACCAGCGGATTGGCTGCCTGACCGGCGATCACCTCCTCGGCGTTCGGCGTGTCAAACCATGCATGGGCAACGATCGCGCCCGGAAGGCCGTGTTGCTCGTGCATCGACGTGACCCAGCGCGTCTCGCCCAACTGGTCATCACGCTCCCATTCCGCTTCGCAATGCACCGTGGTCAGGACGTTGTGCCCGGCGGAATCGCTGCGGTAATCGGCGGGCAGATAATCGCGACGGATCGCACTGTCATCGCCCATGAAAAAATCGTGGCGGTCGCCTCGTAAGCCCGGATGTTTGTTCTGGCCGATCGCCCACAAATGGTGGTGCGCGTCGATCAAGGTGACCGCGTCGGACGCGTCGTTCCAGGCACCGTGGATGGTCTGCATGGGATGCGCTCGCAGGGAATAGCGGGCGAGTATAAGCTCATCGCGATTTTTGGAGTGAGTGGATGAGCCAGGCGTACGAAACCATCACCGTCGCGGACCAAGGCGGCGGGCTCACCGTCCTGACCCTCAACCGGCCCCAAATCGCCAATGCAATGAACACGCAGATGGGTCGCGATCTGCTGGCGTTCTTCGACGGGGTCAACGCCGACCCGCTCCAGCATCGCTGCATCGTGATGACCGGCGCCGGCGACAAGGCGTTCTGCGCCGGCGGCGACCTCAAGGAGCGTCAGGGCATGTCGGACGAAACTTGGCAGGCCCAGCACCTGTTGTTCGAGCGCGCGGTCCGCGCGTTTATCGCCTGCCCGGTGCCCGTGCTCGGCGCGATCAACGGCGCGGCCTATGCGGGGGGATGCGAACTGGCGCTGTGCTGCGACTTCATCTACGCGGCGGAAACCGCACGCTTTGCGCTGACCGAAGTGTCGCTCGGCATCATGCCCGGCGCCGGCGGCACGCAGAACCTGCCGCGCGCGGTCGGCGAGCGGCGCGCCAAGGAGATCATCCTCACGGGCCGGCCCTTCTCGGCCAAGGACGCCTATGACTGGGGCATGGTCAATCGGCTTTGCGCGCCCGACAAGCTGATGGACGAGGCGCTGGAAACGGCACGCCGCATCGCCGACAACGCGCCCATTTCGGTACGTCAGGCGAAACACGCGATCCATTACGGGCTGCAGATGGATCTGGCTTCCGGCATGATGTTGGAGATCGAGGCCTACAACCGCATGGTCCCGACCGAGGACCGCCGGGAAGGCATCGCCAGCTTTAACGAAAAGCGCAAGCCGGTCTTCAAGGGACGCTAGAGGAGGAACCGGATGATCAAAGTCAGCGTGCTGTACCCGAACAAGCCGGGCGCGCGGTTCGATATGGACTATTACTGCAACAAGCACTTCCCGCTGGTGAAAGCGAGGCTCGGTGCGGCGGTCAAAGGCATCGCCGTGGAAGAGGGCATCGCCGGCGGCGCGCCCGGAACGTCAGCCGCCTTTATCGCGATGGGCCATCTCTATTGCGACTCGGTCGAGGCATTTCAGGCGGCATTCGCCCCGCATATGCAAGAAATCATGGGCGACATTCCCAACTACACCG
>DATJSH010000194.1:0-4288 GCA_035504235.1 Allostellaceae bacterium
TGATCGGTCGTGATGGTCAGCACCCGAAAATTCTTCCAGCCGAATTGCCGCTCGTGTTGCCTGGCGGCGTGGGCGGCGAGGTAGCCGCGCATCTTTTTCTCAAAGCTCGTCTGCAAGAAATCGGCCCGGCTGATCGGCATCGTTCCCCGATCGATCTCCACCATAAAGTTGCGTCGCGAGCCGTCGGACAATTCGAGGCCGAAGACGATATCGGGGACAACGCTGAACTCGCGGACCACGCCACGGTGTGCGAGTTTCGCCCGCAGCGCAAACGGTGCGCGCGATGCCGGCATTGGCTGCCGCGAGGCTGCTGAATTCATCTCATCGGCCGATATAAGCCGGACATCGCTGCGCTGCGCCGCGGCACGCTGCAAGGCCACCTGGAAATTGACGATCTCGATCTGATGCTCGATGAAAGGGCGGCCGGCTTCCCGGTTCTTCCGGCTCAGCTCGGGATTGGCAATCGTGATGCCGTCGCGCTCACGCAGCAGCCGCGCTCCACGATCGGCGAGAGCGTAAACCATCGGCGCCGAGCCCGCCGTCGGGTAGTAGTCGAGCTGCGCGCGAGGGCGATCGACATAGCCGGCATGGAAGAGACGCAACAGGCGGTCGTTGGTGCGGTCGAGCGAGCGGCCGACCAGGGCGGCGATATGCGTCGATCGGATCAGCCGATGCCGCGCCACCTGGCGAACAATCTCCACATCATCATCGGTCAGACGAAAGGCCGGCGGTTCCGACGCGCGGCGGAACCGCGGCAACCGGGTCGATCTCTCAACAGCACCGACATCCATGCGCCAATTATACCAGCCCAATGACGCGGCAAGCCGACGCCAGGCGGGGATGGTCGCGGCCGGTCGGGCCATGTCGCCGCTCGCCGCGGCCGGCGCCGCCATGGAAATCGGCACAGCGCTGCGAACTCCGCCGGCGCCGGCCACAGCAGGCGCTCCAAGCAAGAATACGGTCCAGGACACCACCGACGCCGAGATCAGCGCCGGCGACGCAACATGCGTCCAATGACGTGGTTGATCGGCCGCGGCCGATCGGTCAGCGGAACGTAGTGGATGCACGCGCAGCAGAAGCAGTGGCCGCGTATCCGGCGTGAGCCGAGATCGCGAAGCTTCCGACGCTGGGCGGACGATGCCGGCGGGATGGACCAGTTGTGGTCCTCGCCACGGTGACCGCAGTTCTTGCAGACGGGCATACGCTACTGCGCCGCGGAAGCCAGTAAGTCCGCCTCTTGCAACGCGGTGGCAATTGCGAACGCGAGACGAAGACGCTCGACGGACCCGTCCATGCAAAAGGCATCGTGCCGTTCGCAAACGGTGAGGATGACGTCGAGTACCTCGTAATCGATTTCCATAGAGAGCGAGAGGGTGAAGGCTGCTAAAGCTCGACCGGTCGCGGTTGTCTCCGCGACACCGCGCCGGGAGCGGGCGACGGCCACGCAGTCACAGAGGAAAAGCCCCTTCGAGGTCCCGCGTGAACCAGCGAGGGACCTGCGACTCTTGACGGCGTGCCGCGCCCGCTACCATGGGCGAGGTGCGCGGAGACACTTGTGGGTGGCGGTACCGAGTGGCGGCCACCGGTCGCTTCAGCGGCCGGTGGAGAGGAGCAGGAAACGATCCAGACGCGAAGCCGGTCCGCGGTACGCCGCGGGCCGAGCGCGACGCGGCTGCGGTCGTTTCCTTCCGCCTATCTCTCTCGCATGTCACGGGACGTGGCTCGCGTCACCACGGACGCGAACGAGCGCCCTTTCGCCCTTGGGCGATTGGGCGCGAGGCAAGCCCTTCACCCCATCTTCTTCTCTCCACCGAATTCATTCGATGACCCCGCCTTGCGGAAAACAAACACACCAACCAACAAACACCTCAGTCGCGCCCGGAATTCGCGCGTGCAGGAAATCCAACCGTTTGAAATGCCGTGCGAAAACGCCGGCAGCGTATGGATACGGGGTATGGTTACAGTATCCATACCCGTAACCATGCGCGTAACCAGCACCGTAACCATGCGCGTCGGCATATTCGGCGAGCGGAAGATCAGCTCGCCAGAAATGCCCGGATGCGCTTCTCGACTTCTTTGCGCGGCCGGCCGAAGCGCTTGCGGCTCGCATCGATCAGGCGATGCGGCGAGCTGCGCCGCGTGGTTGGGGCAGGGGAGAGGGCGAGACGCAACGGCGATGATGGCACCCCCCGCTTGAGCAAACGAGCCCACGCCGCATAGTTTGGCAGATCGAGCAGCGCGTCATCGCCGCCAAGCCCGATCTGCTCGGCGAGGATCGGTGCGTCGGTCGCACCGGTGCGGCAGGCGAGCACCGAGCCGACATTGCCGAAGACGGCAGCACGCAATCGCTCCGGGAGCTGCTCGAGATATTGATGGGCGATGGTAAGGGTCAGTCCGTACTTGCGGGCTTCGGAAAGAATGAGGCCGAAGCTTTCGGTGGCGAACGATTGGAACTCGTCGGCGTAGAGATGGAACACGCGCCGATCGGCGGTGGGAACATCGGCGCGCGACAGCGCGGCTTGCGCAATCGCGGTCGTGAGCAACGCACCAAGGAGGTGCGACGTGCCTTCGCCGAGCCGACCTTTCGAAAGATTGCAGACGACGATCGCGCCTTCGTCCATCAGGCGACGCAAAGTGATCGTGCTGCTTGGCTGGGCGAGCATGTTGCGCAGCCGGGGTTCAATCAGCGCCTTGCCGATCTTGTTCTGAATGGGGGAGATGGCTTCGGCGCGGAAATGGTCGCCGTAGCCGGCATACTCGTTGAGCCAGAACGCGCGCACCAGCGGATCGCGGACGTGCCCTTCGATGAGACGCAGGCGGAAGGGCTCATCGATCAGCAGGCGGGGGAGCATCAACAGCGTGCCGCCCGGAACATCGAGCAGTGCACGGATGGCATTGGTCAGGATGTAATCGAGCCGCGGCCCCCAGCTCTCCGGCCACACGTGGCGAAATGCGGAGACGACGCCATCGGCGACGATCGGTTTCAAATCCTCGGGCACGGAAGAGAGAGGATTGAAACCGCTCGGCCGCTCGGCATCGGCCGGGTTGAGATAGACGAAACGGTTGGTGCGATCTTTGGGGATGTGCATCAGCACCGCTTCGGCGAGATCGCCGTGCGGATCAAGCAGCGCGAACCCCTCACCGGCGGCGAGGTCTTGCGCGATGAGGTTGAGCAGCAAGGTCGACTTGCCGGTGCCGGTCTGACCGACGACGTAGAGATGGCGGCGCCGTTCTTCGGGGCCGAGCACCTCAAAATCACCCGACGTTCGGGCACCGAGAACAAGCTGCTGTGGTTGCAGTGTCATGGGCGGAACGGAGCCGGTGTGCCGTGCGCATCTCAATTTTGGAATGATGCGGGCAGCCCCCGTTCCATGGAGGGGCGCCGAGGCTACGTGGTGCCGTCGCCATTGTGCGTTGTGGCTTTAGCTACCGAACCTCCCGCTCACTGCCGGCTCGTTTCCGGCCACGATCCTTATCGAGGATGGCGGCCTTGCCCGATTGTACCGCGCGGGATCACTCCAAAACTAATTCCGCTCTTGAATCGAAAGCGGACCCTCGCCCCTACAACAGTAAGCCGCCGCTGTTACCCCGATGCTGTCACTCACAACGCCGCCGGCGATCGACCCGAAGGGCAAGACAAAACAATGTGGAGAACACCCAACTATCTGAGGCTTACCGAGATTCGACGAGTGTCAATCGGCGCCCGAGGTTGACCTTGGATCGGCGTCCAATGTTCCACGCCGAGTCACGTTCGACGAGCAATCTCTCCACGGCCGCTAACAGCTCCTCAGCCTTAAACGGCTTCGAGAGGCCAATGTCGGCGCCCAATTTTGTTGCCATGTCGAGGTAGCTGGGTGTGCTGCTTCCCCAGCCAGATATCGCCAGAATTCTAACGCCTTCGGCAACTTTCCTCAGCTCAAGAATCGTTTCAATCCCTTCCGCGCCAGGCATGACGATGTCGGTAATCACCAGCGCCGGCAGCATCTGGTTGAATAGTGCGATACCTTCCCTGCCATCGGCGGCCTCGCACACGCTGTGACCCGCCGTCGTAAGGGTGCGGGCGATGAGGCGACGCATTGCCGGGTCATCATCGATCACTAAAATTCCTGCCATCGCCTCACCTTCTTTCATGCGCTGCTGGAGACTAACGGTCAAAAGCGGCGCGCAACACGGCAGCAAGCTCGCCTTTGCGATAGGGCTTGGCGAGCAACGGCAAGTCGGTTGGGATCTTGTCATTTCGGGCTTGTGGAAATCCCGAGGTCAGGACGATCTTGAGGGCGGGCCATTG
>DATJSH010000195.1:0-3017 GCA_035504235.1 Allostellaceae bacterium
GGCGGTCGCCGATTCCGGCCTGCAGATGTCGGACATCGACGGCCTCACCACGTATCCCGAGCTCCCAGCCACCGGCCACGCGGAAATCGACGGCGTCTCCATCGTCTCGGTCAATTGCATGATGGCGATGCTCAAGCTGCCAAACCTCACCTGGCACATCCAGACCGGCAGCGTCAATATCGGCGGCGCCGTTCAGCAGGCGGTCAACGCGCTCCTCGCCGGCGTGTGCAAATACGCCGTGGTGTGGCGGGCGATGCACAACCCGCGCGGCACCTACCAGAACCTACCCAGCGGCAATGCCGCCGGCGCAACGCAATTCACCGCGCCCTATGGCTTTGGCGGGCCGGGCCAGGGGATGGCGGTCGCCTATACGCGCTGGCTCGAAAAGAACAACCAGACCCGCGACAAGATGGCGACGCTGGCGGTCACCCAGCGCAAGCATACCCAACACAATCCGCACGCCTATTTCTACGGCACGCCCTTGAGCCGCGAAGATTATTTCGCCTCGCGCATGGTGGCCTACCCGTTCTGCCTCTTCGACTGCGACATCCCGGTCCAAGGCGCGGTGGCCATCGTGCTGACCACCGCCGAGCGCGCCCGCGATCTGAAGCCGCCCCCGGCCTACCTCGCCGGCTATGGCGAGCGCCTCAAATTCGAGGTCGCCGGCCGTATCGGGAGCCTCGCCAATTACATGGAGGGTGGCGCCAGCTCCGCGAAGCTGACCTGGGAGCGCTCCGGCTTCGCCCCCAAGGATGTCGATGTCGCGCAGATTTATGACGGGTTCTCGGCCTCGGTGATCTACGGGCTTGAATCCTACGGGTTCTGCAAGGAGGGCGAGGCGCTCGACTTCATCCAGGACGGCCGCATCGAATTGGACGGCGAGCTTCCGCTCAACACCTTTGGCGGCAGCCTCGGCACCGGGCGTATCCATGGCCTGTGGCACATCATCGAAGGTGCGCTGCAGGCTTCCGGTCGCGCCGGCTCGCGCCAGGTCGAGGACGTCAACGTCAGCTTTGTCGGCGCCAGCGCGCCGATCGTCACCGGCACCACATTCATCTTCGTCAAGGAACCCTATTGAGGCGAGGCCGCCTCATCGCCCGTGTCGTCGTCATCGGCAATGCGGGAGGCGGTAAATCGACGCTCGCCCGCAAGCTCGCGGAACAGCGCGGGCTGCCGCACATCGAGGTCGACCGCCTGCTGTGGCAAGACGGCTGGGTGCTTACGCCAGAGGACGTCTACACCCGGCAGCATCGGGAGATCATCGGCCGGGACGAGTGGGTGATAGACGGGCTCGGCCGGCAGAATTCGCTCGCCGAGCGGCTGGATCGTGCGACCGAGATTGTCCTCGTCGACATGCCGCTATGGATGCATTTCTGGCTTGCCGCGGAGCGCCAGATCGCCTGGGCCAGCGGACAATTGAATCACGCTCCCGGCGGCGTCACGAAAATGCCGCCAACCAAGGACCTCTTCCAGACGATCTGGCGGGTCGATCAGGACTGGATGCCGGGCATCCGCAATCTATGCGCGAAAGCCGAGGCGCGGAGCAAGCTCGTCACACGCCTCATCAGCGTGGACGAGCTCGACGCCTTTGTCGGCGGGTTACCTAGCGGTTCGGGTAGCAATAGCCGTTTGAGGCGAAATAGTAGCCCATTGGGCAACCACCGCCCCGCAGCGGCGCGGTGGCGCCGTTGACGACGCCGGTGGCGGTGTTGGTCGCTCCCGTGACAGCGCCGGTCGCGGTGCCGACCGCACCGCCGACGATCGCGCCGACCGGGCCGCCCGTGGCGTAGCCTTGCGCCGCGCCCGACGCCTCACCGTTGACCGCGCCCGACGCCGGGTTCGAATACCCACCGGGGGCGGGCGCGTATTGAGCCATAGCCGCACCGGACACACCCATCGCCAGGATCGTGGCGATCGCAAAAGTCTTACCCCTCATGATACCTCGCATATGCATACAAAATGGCCGAACGCCATTGGCCCGCAAACGCCGCGCGACGGCATCGCGTTCCTTTCGGGCTGACATTAGGGTGCGTCGGCACAGTCATTGGTCAAACCGCAGGGCCGGCGTTAATCTGCCTCCATAACGGAGGACATCGCCATGCCCGATAATATCGATCAGAGGCCGCCGGTTGCGGTCGGCCACGTGCGGCTGCCGTGCAGCGATGTCGCCGGCGCGGCGCGCTGGCTGGAAACTGTCGGCTTGCGGCCGATTGTGCAGATGGCGGATCTGGCGGTGCTGGAGCTGCGCGGCGGCACGCATGTCGTGGTGCGGAGCACCGAGCCGCTTCCAGCCCCCGGCACAGCGGCGCCGTTCGATCTGATGGTCGACGATATCGACGCGACGCGACGCGACTATGCCGAGAAAGGATTGTCGCCGTCGAAAATCAGCCGTGGCCGCATCCACGACTCGTTCACGGTCGTGGGGCCGAGCGGCTGGCTTTTCACCATCAATTCGTCGCACGCCAGCGGCAAGCCGGTGTAAGCGACGGAGAAGCAGGAGGAAACGCCATGGCCTACAAATACGACGTCATCCGCGACTTCTTCAAATCGCCCGACGGCGAGCCGTTCGGCCTCATCAGCCGGGTGGCGGCCGACGATCGGGACCGCATCTATGTCTTTCAGCGCCGCGACCCGCCGGTTGTCGTGTTTGACGGCAAGACCGGCAAGCACCTCGCCTCGTGGGGCACCGGTGCGGTTACCGATCCGCACGGCCTCAAGATCGTCGGCGACACGGTGTACACCACCGACCGCATCGACTCGGTCTGCAAGTCCTTCTCGCTCGATGGCAAAGTAAAACTGCAGCTCGGGACGCCCGGCAAGGCGTCCGACACTGGCCATGTCGAGAACTGGCTCGTCGAACGCGCGGCCGGGCCGTTCAACCACCCGACCGAGATGATGAAACACCCCAACGGCGACATCTACGTCACCGACGGCTACCAGAACGCCCGCGTCCACCGCTTCGCGGCGGACGGCACGCTGAAGAAATCCTGGGGCGCGCCGGGCAAGGCGCCGGGCCA